>JAHDBK010000083.1 GCA_020630455.1 Saprospiraceae bacterium | reverse complement strand
TAACATTAAAAATATAGTACAATTAAATTTAGAAATGGAGGATTATGAAGTAGTTGCTGCTTCTAATGGTATTGATGCTTTAAAATATTTCAATGAACAGTATTTTGATTTAATGATTTTAGATGTGATGCTTCCTGAAATTGATGGTTTTAGTATCTGCGAGCAAGTACGTTTAAAAAATACAGAAATCCCAATTATCATGTTGACTGCTAAAGACACACCTAAAGACAGAATACAAGGATTGAAAAAAGGAGCTGATGATTATTTGACCAAACCATTCCACTTAGAAGAACTCTTATTAAGAGTAGAAAAATTATTACAAAGGAGTCAAAAACAAGTCCGTGAACTGGCTAATATTTATCAATTTGGAGAAAATGAAGTGAATTTCAAGACTTTTGATGCTAAAGGAATACAAGGGAATTTTAGACTAACCAAAAAGGAAGCTATGTTGTTAAAATTACTTATAGAACGAGATGGAGCAGTAGTAAGTCGCCAAGAAATATTACAGGCAGTTTGGGGTTACGATGTTTATCCATCAACACGTACTATTGATAATTTTATATTAGCTTTTAGAAAATATTTTGAAAAGGATCCTAAGCAACCTCAATTTTTTGAATCAGTAAGGGGAATTGGTTATCGATTTGTAAAACAATAAGGTCTATTTTTATCCTTGATTATTTTTAACTTCATTTTCAATAAAATTAGTTAAACTAACAAATTCTTGGACTGATAACTTTTCTGGTCTTTGGGTAAAGAATTCATCTTCCATTAATTTTTCGTGATTGACGTACATTTTCATAGTGTTACGGAGCATTTTTCTTCTTTGGCTAAAAGCTTGTTTTACTATTCTCTTGAACCATTTTTCATCACAGCCTAAAGTATCTTCGTCTTTTCGTGATAATCTAATGACACCTGAAAGCACTCTAGGAGGAGGATTAAATGCTCCCTTGCCAACGGTAAAAAGATAGTCCCCTTCATAATAGGCTTGTGTTAATACACTGATTACGCCATAATCTTTACCCCCAGGTTGAGCAATAATTCTTTCTGCCATTTCTTTTTGAAACATACCGACCATTTCAGGTATCAAATGGCGATATTCAATCATTTTAAAAACGATTTGAGAAGAAATATTATAGGGAAAATTACCGATTAAGGCGAATGGTTCATCATTGTCAAAAATTTCATCTAAGGCTACTTTTAAAAAATCTTCTTGAATTACATTGAGCTGAGGATAATATTGGCTTAAATAATCAACCATATCCTTATCTGCCTCAATCGCAATCACTTTATCCTTCCATATTTCTAAAAGAAATTGGCTTAAAACTCCTTTGCCTGGCCCTACTTCTACTACTTTGTTATAGGATTGACCATGCTCTAAAGAATGGGCAATTCTTTCTGCAATATCTAATCGATGTAAAAAATGTTGACCGTATGATTTTTTTGGTTTCATTAATATTTTTTCAATAAAAAAACCGCTTTATCTTACAAAGATAAAGCGATTTCTTTATTAATATAATTTATTTAAATAAATAAATTTATAATTCAAAACGGTCTGCATTCATCACTTTAGTCCAAGCAGCAACAAAATCATTGACAAATTTTACTTCACCGTCTTGACATCCATATACTTCAGCGATGGCTCTCAACTCCGTATTAGAACCAAAGATAAGGTCAACACGAGTACCTTTCCATTTCACTTGTCCCGTTTTACGGTCACGACCTTCAAATACAGAATCATCATCATCAGCTGCACTCCATGTAGTTCCCATATCTAATAAATTCACAAAAAAGTCATTAGTCAAAGACTCTGTCTTATCCGTAAACACACCATAATCAGAACCATTATAATTGGTATTCAAAACACGCATACCTCCTATTAGAGCCGTCATTTCAGGAGCTGTTAGACCAAGTAATTGCGATTTATCTATTAATAACTCTTCAGCAGAGATATTGTATTTTCCTTTTAAATAATTACGGAATCCATCAGCTACTGGTTCTAAAACAGCGAAAGATTCAACATCTGTTTGCTCTTGGGAAGCATCCATTCTACCTGGCGTAAACGGAACAGTGATATCAAATCCATTATTTTTAGCCGCTAATTCTATCCCTACACTTCCTGCCAATACAATCATATCTGCTAAAGATACTTTCGCATTATTATCATTATTAAAATCATTTTTAATTCCTTCTAAGATATCCAAAACACTAGACAATTGGCTAGGATTATTTACTTCCCAATATTTTTGAGGAGATAAACCAATTCTTGCTCCATTAGCACCACCTCTTTTATCAGAACCTCTAAATGTAGAAGCAGAAGCCCAAGCAGTTGAAACCATTTGCGAAATGCTTAGACCTGCATTTTTAATTTTATTTTTTAAATTATTAATATCATCATTAGAAACTAAATCGTGATTAACAGTAGGGATTGGGTCTTGCCAAATCAATTCTTCCGTAGGGACTTCTGGTCCTAAATAACGAACACGAGGTCCCATATCTCTATGTGTTAATTTAAACCAAGCACGTGCAAAAGCATCAGCAAATTGGTCTGGATTTTCGTGGAAACGCTTAGAAATTGGTCCATAGATAGGGTCCATTCTCAATGCCAAATCTGTAGTCAACATCATTGGAGCATGTGTTTTAGAACTATCATGAGCGTCAGGTACTAAACCTGCACCACCATTATTTTTAGGTCTCCATTGTTGAGCTCCAGCTGGACTTTTAGTCAATTCCCACTCATAACCAAATAAATTTTCAAAGAAATTATTACTCCACTGAGTTGGAGTCGTTGTCCAAGCTCCTTCCAATCCACTTGTAATCGTATCTACTCCGTGACCTTTACCAAAAGTATTTTTCCAACCAGTAGCCATTTCTTCAATGCTTGCTGCTGCTGGTTCTACACCTACATATTTTTCAGGGTCTGCAGCACCGTGAGTTTTTCCAAAAGTATGACCTCCAGCGATTAATGCTACTGTTTCTTCATCATTCATTGCCATTCTACCAAATGTTTCTCTGATATCTCTAGCAGCTGCTAATGGGTCAGGGTTTCCATTAGGTCCTTCAGGATTTACATAAATTAATCCCATTTGAACTGCGGCTAATGGATTTTCTAATTCTCTATCGCCTGAATAACGCTTATCACCTAACCACTCTGATTCTGCACCCCAATAAACATCTTCTTCTGGTTCCCAAACATCTTCTCGTCCACCAGCGAATCCAAATGTTTTGAAACCCATTGATTCTAAGGCACAATTTCCTGTGAGTATCATTAAATCTGCCCAAGATATTTTTTTACCATATTTTTGTTTAATAGGCCATAATAATAAACGTGCTTTTTCAAGATTAGCGTTGTCTGGCCAGCTATTAAGTGGAGCAAAACGAAGCGTTCCAGCACCAGCTCCTCCTCTACCATCACCTATTCTGTAAGTACCCGCACTATGCCAAGCCATTCTAATAAAGAATGGGCCATAATGACCATAATCTGCTGGCCACCAATCTTGAGAATCTGTCATTAAATCAAGAATGTCTTTTTTAAGAGCATCATAATCTAATTTTGAAAATTCTTCTGCATAATTAAAATCTTCTTCCATTGGATTAGAAAGAGAAGAGTTTTGACGAAGTATATTTAGCTTCAGTTGGTTAGGCCACCAATCGCGGTTGGTGGTTCCACTACCTGCTCCTTTTTTAAGGATTCCACTAGAGAAAGGGCATTTGCTTTCTCCATTTACGTTGTAACTTGAATTCTTTTTGTTTTTCTCCATTTTATTTATTTTTAATTTGACTTTTTGATGAATTATTTTTTTTAATCAATTGTTCAGGATAAAGTCTATTATTAATAATTTTTAATTTCCGACAAAAATATACTTAAATCATCATAGATAAAAACGAATAATTCTATATCTTTATCGAAAAAAACGATGACTAAAAGTCAAATAGAATATATACTATCAGTTGCACAATTGAAGAATTTTGGTAAAGCTGCTGATGCTTGTTTTATAACCCAATCTACATTGAGTGCTATGGTTGCCAAATTTGAAGAACAAATTGGAATTATAATTTTCAATAGAAAAACAAGACCCGTTAGCATTACTAAAGAGGGAGAAAAAGTCATAAAATCATTAAAGAACATCTATCGTGAATTCCATTTATTAGATGAAACAATAAATGATATAAAAGGGCAAGAATTAGGAAACCTCAGTATAGCTTGTATTCCTACCGTTGCTTCTTATTTATATCCTATGATATTAAATCAATTATCAGATGCATATCCAAAAGTTAATTTTAGCATCCATGAATTTACTACTGAAAATATAATTGAAAATATATTTGAGGGGAGCTTAGACATTGGTATTTTATCTACGCCAATTGAAAATAAGAATTTATTAGAATATGATTTATATAATGAAAAATTTTTACTTTATGATTGTAATAATCAATCCAAAAAGACACATTATAGCGTAGCTGATATTGACCTCAATAGACTTTGGTTAATGAAAGAAGGACATTGTCTTAGAAATCAAGTAGGGAAGATATGTCAATTAAAACAAGAGCAAAAAATTAAAGGGAATATTACTTATAACTGTGGTTCTATTTCTACATTAATAAAAATGGTTGAACTGAATAAAGGTGTAACTTTATTGCCTTATCTAGCTACAGCTAATAATCATCAGATT
The DNA here is from genome assembly GCA_020630455.1 of Saprospiraceae bacterium. Lineage (GTDB taxonomy): Bacteria > Bacteroidota > Bacteroidia > Chitinophagales > Saprospiraceae > JAHDCE01. Next base: position 5,945 of record JAHDBK010000083.1, on the reverse strand, counting down.
GAAGAGCAATCCATATTTAACTTGATAGAACCTATTCCATCACGTAAAATTGGAATTATTACTCATAAAAACTTTATTAAAAAGAGATTATTAAAAAATATCATTTCAATAATTATGCAATCTGTTAATCAATATTTACCTCAACAAGAAAATAAAATTTCAATTATAAAACCATTTTAAATTATAAAAAAAAAAAAAAGATAAAGAAAATTCTTTATCTTTTTTTATGAAAATTAATTCGATATTATCTCATCAAAGCGACATCTCCTTTTTTAAGTTCTTCTGTACCATCTCTATATCTCACTCTTGTCATATAGACATAAACCTCTGAAGGAAGAGGTTTACCTTTATATGTACCATCCCAACCTGGTTGGTCAATACTATCCCAAACTAATTCACCCCAACGATCAAATACTTTAAATTCTAATACTTCGGAAGAATATGTATCATAAACAGGATGGAAATAATCGTTTAAGCCATCACCATTAGGAGTAAAGATATTAGGAACTTGGAAAGGAATATATTTAACAAATATGGTAATATATTGATAATAAACACAACCATCTGGTGTCGTCACTTCTACAGTATATGTAGTATTCACTTCTGGATTGACTTCTGCTGATTCATTGCCTGTAGGATTTACTCCTTGGTCGCCATACCATGTATAAGTCGAACCACTTGGATATCCATTTGCTGTTAGAATAGTTGTTTCCCCAGCAATAATAGTATTATCTACAGCATCAGAAGTAAGAGTAGCTGTTTGAGGCGAAGGAATAACATTAACTATCATGGTATCATAAACGGTACAATTACCCACCATATACGAAACATGATATTCTGTTGTTCCCCAAGGGCTCACTTGAGTGTATAAATAGTCTCCAACCATTCCTCCCCATTGGTCATACCAAGTGTATTCACCCCAAGCCAAACTCCCTTGAGCAATTAACTCAGCTGTTTCTCCTTGGCAAATTGTCTGGTCTAATCCTGCATCAACTGAAATATCTAGGACTGTAATATCAATACATTCCGTCACTTCGCAACCATCTTTATTGGCAGTTAAGCAATACGTTGTACTTACTTCTGGAAATACTGTTGGTACACCAGAAGTAGGCTCTGTAAGCGTAGGATCTGAAGGAGTAGCTGTCCAAGAATAAGTAGTTCCGACTGCTTCTATAAATCCTAAAGTAGCCGCCTCACCTATACAGATTGTTTCATCAGGATGTACTCCATAATCTGGACCTTCTTTTATCTCAATAGTAATCGTTTCTTCAGTAGTACAACCGTTATTATTGGCAACTACATGATAAGTAGTAGTCCCATTAGGACTCAATATTTGAGTATTTAAAGTTGGGTCTGAAAATTCATTAAGAGGCTGCCAAAGTACTGTTCCATTACTTGTTGCTGTTACTGTGACTGGATCTCCTAAACAAATAGCTGTATCTCCTTGGTCAAGAGATAGAGTAGCTTCAGAGCCTACATTTATACTTAATTGTTCGATAACAGAACAATAATTGCTTATTGCATGAACTTCGTAATTCATAATTCCTTCAGTCATACCTGTTACGGATAAGGTAGGACCTACTCCTACTACGTTGCCCATGTCATCATACCAAGTAACTGCACCTTGAGTATTGGCATTAAGAGTGGTTGTTTCGCCTAAGCAAACATTTGTATTCCCTGTAACATCAATAAATAGTTCAGGAGAAACCGTTACTAAAACATCATAAGAATAAGAACAAGAACCATTTAACGCTGTTATTGTATAAAGTGTGGTTTCTGTTGGAGCAACTTCAGGGTTACCTGTAAAACCACCATTCATTACACCTGTCAAAGGAGTTATATCATAAATATAATTTTGATTATAATTAGCATCTCCTAAGAAGATGCTCTCTCCTTCACATATCGTTTGATTGGGAACTACGAAGACATCATTAGGAATATTTACCACATTTATTGTTGAACTTACACCTACTTGACATCCATTAATTGTTGTGAATGCGGTATAAGTTGTTGTTTGTGTTGGTGTTGCTATTGGAGAACTACTATTAACATCTGATAAACTTCCATCATCTGGAATCCACGTAAATGAATTTGCACCTGTTGCTTGTAAGGTAACGCTCTCTCCTTCACATATTGTAGTACTAGAAGGAGTAATCATAAAGTTTTGTGGAGCGTTAACGTCCATTACAAAAGAATCAACAGACATACAAGCATTATTATTAGAGACTAAATAATATGTATTAGTTGATAATGGTAGATTTGCTAATAAATTAGCTCCTGTTTGTTCAGGATTCATTGAATTACCATTGACCAACCACTCATGCATCATATCTGGATAATTCGTTGCTTGATAAATATTTTGAACATAGAAAAACTCATTTGGATCAGAACAAATATCAACGGTATCAGGATTGACTTCAAAAATACCTTGAGTTTGCACCACTACATTTAAATCAAAATCAGGTAAAGAGTCAATTTGTATTAATAATGAATCTGCGTTTGTACATCCTCCGACACTAACTGTTGCAATATAGGTCGTATTTTCACTAGGATTGACATCAATTGAAGAACCCGTACCTAAACTATTACCATCACTATCAGTCCAAACAATATCAGTAGGAGGAACAATGCTCGTTGCATTCAAAGTAACTTGACTCAAAGAAGTATTACATTGGTATAAAGTATCCGGATCCATTATATCTATTGTAGCAGGGAATACTGTTATATCTACAGACTGTGTACTTTGACAAGCTCCATTAGCACTTGTAGAAACTACAGTATATGTTGTATTAACTGATGGTGTTGCTATAGGAGTGGCCGATGTTTCATCATCAAGTGTACCATTATTTGGCGACCATAAGTAAGTACTTCCACCTGAAGTGGGTGGACCTGCTAAGACAATTGACTCCCCTTCACAAATTGTTTGATTAGAAATGATATTAGCACTAGCTAATGGATCTACATTGACAGTAAGAGTAGCAGACTCAGAACAACCTCCCGCAGTAACTGTTGCTGTATATACTGTAGTTATTATTGGAGAAGCTATAGGGTTTGGACAATCAGTACAACTCAGTCCAGTAATTGGAAACCAAGTAACTCCTTGCCCTCCTGTATTCGTTAGGGCTTCTAGTTGTACGGAGGATCCTTCACAAATAAAATGGCTATTTTGAGGTATGCTTATGACGGGGTTTATTAACTCTATATAGGCGGAGTCCGTCCCTATACAACTACTATTTGCATTAATAATACCATCTACATATATCCAACCTGATTGAGAAGGTGTTAGAGTAGGATTGGTTAAGTTTGGATTATCTAATTCTCCAGAAATTGGCCAAGTCCATGTATATGCTGTACCACCTCCTACATCCAAAACAGTACTCGTTCCTGGACAAACATAGAATGTATCTTGAGAGGTATGAATATCAATTTCATCATAAATAGAAACCGATACAGAATCATAAACTACAGTATCACATTGATATACTGCAAAAATTTGAAGTCCAAAATGTTCAACCCCTTCTGCTAGTCCATCAGAAGTAGGAACGAATGGTATTTGAACAGTAGTTGTACCAGGAGGAGCAACAAGAGAATCTGGAATTGGCGTAACTAAATCCAAGTCTTCATCAATATCTCCTTCTAGTTGTATATAATAAGTAATAGGTGTAGGGTCTGGGTTAGTTAAAGTAGCAATGATATAATCATTATTAGAACATTCTTCAACTAAAATATTATCACCATTAGCACTATTAATATCAAAAACTAATTGTAAATCAGGTAAACCTGCTTGTAAATCCGCTAAAAAGACACCTGAATCAAATGAGCTATCTCCTCTATCTGCAATAGCTAATTTTAAATGATAATAATTACAAGGAATTACATCTGCTCTCGCTGTCATAACCGAAGTATATCCACCAAATGTTATACTTTGACCACCATCATTATCATTATAAATAACTTCTCCAGAAACAGGGTCTATAGAAACTCCTACAGCAGGGTCGTCATTTACCGTATTGATGCTTACAGGAGTTGTCCCATCTGCCAATACTGCTATATTAGTATTTGGTGTTAAACCAGGACCTGAAATAAAAAAGGCAAAAATATCATTAAAGTTTGTTCCTACGAATCCTGGATATTCTTCTGAACCAAAAACATATCTAAACAATAATTCATCTGTTGCAGCATAGACATCAAATTCTAAAACACAAGCATCATTAGATGTAATAGGAGAGATAGCATCTAAGTCTGGGTCACCAGGTGCTCCTAAGATTGTACTTGCAAAAAACGCTTCATCATTCTCTAATTCTTCAACCAAACCAGAAGAAAGGACAATACCATTAGGCATTCCCATTACATCTAATTGTGAAATATTAGGCGAAGAATATGTACCGTATGCTCCCGAAGGACAATTTAAAATAGGATTTTCAACAATAACTTGTGGTGTAGAAAATGCTTGAATTAAATCGCTTACAGAAACATTTGAATTGACATCTACAGGGTTTAAAATTTCACAAGGGTCAGTACTACATTCCCAAGATATTTCAAATCCTGATTCTTCAATTGTAGCATCAGAAGTCCAACCAATAGTAAGAGAACCACTTGCTGCTTGGACTAAAACAGTAGAACCCACTCCTGATAAATCTGTAATTACAGGTGAAGAAGTATTGGGTCCATCATAAAATGTAAGATTATCTCCTCCATTTTCAGTATTATAAAAATTAACCGTTGCTAGTATACATTGATTAAATGTATTAGGAGTAATAGTAAATGCAAAATTTTCATTAGGGCTATAGTCTCCTGTAGGTCCCCCTGTATCATATATTGTACCAGTACAATTTGATACTGTAATATTATCTATTACTTGGGGAGGAGTATATTCTTCAACACATAATTCAAAAGCTCCCTCATTAGTTCCTGAAGCAGCAAAATCACTAACTAGTATATAATAAGGAAAATTAGGAGCAAGAGTATTCGCTGGAACAATTATCTCTAAACTATTGCCCCCAACATTTGCCTCAGCACAAAAAGAAGCCTCAAAAATAGTACAATCACCACTAATGAACGTAGCCATTGGTTGGCTCATTGCAGGAGTTGTTCCATCGACCATTCCGGTAATTGTAATTTGAATATCTTGAGGAAATTGTGGTGTTATAAAATAAAACCAAACTTCTCTATCTGGCTCAGGACATGTTAAACCGATTGGTGTAAAATTGACATTAGCAATATCTTGTCCTGCTCCTACATTATTATAAATAGCACAATCCCCTATATTAACTTGAGTTGCATTTAAACAATCATCATTTAAGGGTTGTGCGAATAGTGTAGTCGCAAAAATAGAAAGTAAAAGTGTAAAGATTAATCTCATAACTTTAAAATATTAATTTAATACAATATTAAATGATAAAAAATAAAGAAAAATCTTTATTTTCTATCACAATTTTCTAATTGTTTTCTTATTTCTGTAATATTTGTAGGTGTATCTTTTTTATAAAACTGATAATCTATATAGTTAATTATATTTGTTATTTCGTACTCCGTCAAGTTCGGAAGGGCTGCCATTGGCATTGAATATTCTTGACCATTAACTACTATTGTATCCTTTAATCCATAGCGAATTATACAGGCTAGATCCTCTTTATTATTTTTCCAAAAATCACTATTTGCTACAGGAGGATATAATTTTGCCAAACCCTCACCATTTTTTTGATGACAAGCCACACAATGTAATTCAAACAAGGCTTCTCCTTGTTTATAATCTTGATGATTACAAGAAGTTATTATTAAGATAATAAAAACTATTGAAAAAATACTTTTATAAACCATTAATTACTTCAATATTTTAGTACTAAGGTATAAAATTAATATTTAAATACATATAAATTAATATAAATACTTTTTATAATAGACGTTATTACGAAAAATTGATTATAGCTAAATTGTCTTTTTAA
>JAHDBK010000082.1 GCA_020630455.1 Saprospiraceae bacterium | reverse complement strand
GTTAAATATTATCAGTGAATTATAAATATTTTTATATATAAAATAATACTTTTGACATTATAGGTATATAGCTACTAGTAGCTATATACACAAGTTCAGTTCAAGGGCTTCGCCCTTGAACTGAACGGAGCGGCGGCTCGCATTTGGGGTAACGAAGCCCCAAAACAGAACTGCGGCTTACCGACCACCACTGCGATTCCTTGTGGCGGCGGCAAGCCGCCGCTCCGTTGGCTGCAAGCTAAAAAAAGGAACTAAAACGTTCCAAAAAATGTAAATGAATACATGAAAAAAGAAGAAGATATACTAATAGCTAAAATTCATGAATTGTCAGGATTTGAATCCGAGTTCATCCAAAGTTCACAAAGAATACTTGAAGCTGGAAATCAAAAATTATTTGTTCTCGATTTATTCTCAGGAGCAGTTAATAATCGAGCAATTTCTCTAATAAACGGATTTGTGAATTTAGCAGAAAGTAATAATTATTTATGTGCAATACCTCTAATTAGAATGCAATTGGATAACGGATTAAGATTTTTTGCATCAACATTAGTTGAAGATTCAAATGACTTTTTCAATCATTATCAAAATGGAAAAGCTATTAGAGATTATAAAGATGTCAATGGAAAAAAAATGACCGATAGTTATTTAGCAAAGCAATTAGAAAGTTACTTTCCTGGTATTCGAGATTTGTACAAAGAAACATCAGGTCATATTCACTTAAGTAGCAATCATTTACACGCCACAACAAACGCAAAAAAAGATAGAAAAATTGAAATGAGAATTGGCAATTACGATATTTATTCAATGGACTCAAAACTCGATTTCGTTTCAACGATGACTGAAGTTTCTAAGTTGGTTTTAATTGTTGTTGAACAATGGAAACACGAAAAGATTCGATTGTCGAAATTATATGAAAAGAATAATTCAGTAAAATAAAAAAAGAAGCCAGCAGCCAACAATGTGTACCAGGCAATACTTCGCATTCGCTCGTACATGCTGGTACACCATCCGTTCAGTTCAAGGGCTTCGCCCTTGAACTGAACGGAGCGGCGGCTCGCATTTGGGGTAACGAAGCCCCAAAACAGAACTGCGGCTTACCGACCACCACTGCGATTCCTTGTGGCGGCGGCAAGCCGCCGCTCCGTTGGCTACAATTGAAAAAAAATAAAATGCAATCTATAAGATTACTAACATTACAAAATGAAAATAAATATTTAGAGGTAAATGGGTTTCGTTACATGAAATTCCAACCCAATATAATAATGGATAGGAAAAATGATGAATATTTAAAATTAGCAGAACTAAAAGGTGATGTGGAAATATTAGAAGAAGTATATATCGTAAATAACCAATCCAAAGATGAAATTCAAACTGTATTTTACTTCGATGATACTTTCAAAGTAGAAAGAGTTGATTTCGGGTCAAAAAGTTTAAAAAAGGCAATTTATCACGATTACTCAAAAGATTTAATAGAGGAGAAAATATGGTATCTGGATAATGAGCAATTCCATAGAAGCATCAATTACAAGTATGACAACTATGGAAATATGATTGAATCGGTCGAGAAAAATATGAGTGGAAGCGAACAACTTAAGAAAGGTGGATATTCAAGATTAAAAACAAATCAAGGATTAATAGAGGAATTTTACACATTCCATGATAGGAAGAAAACATTTTTGAATGGAAGAATATGGAAAGTAGAGGGATTAAATTATCAAAAAGAATGGATATTTTCCAACCAAGAAAAAGTTGCCAAGATAAAAGAGGTCGTAAAGATGAAAGGAATAACTACAGATACCGTGAGCGAATATGCTGACTTTGGAAAACTCACAAGAAAGCACTCTATCAGATATGATAAAAGAACAAAAACCTCAATAAAAAACATTTTCATTAACTCTTATGATAAATCTCAAAAACTAATTAAGTCAATAGAAAAAGAGAATGACGAAATAAAAAAAATAGTCGATTTTAAATACGAGGGCAAACTCTTAAAACAAATAATTGAAAAAAATAAAAAGGCGGAAGAAAATACATATGCAACTATCGGATATGATGAACTTGGAAATTTAAGTCAGATTAATATGGAGAATTATTTATTGAATATTCAATACGAATATGACTCTTTTGGAAATTGGATTTATAAAAGAGAATCAAGTAACAATGGAAGAATAGAAGAATATAGAAGAAAAATAAAATATAAAAAACTGTAGCCAACAATGGCTATATGTCCATGTCGAGCAAAAGCTCGCCACGGCACATAGCCGGGACGTTCAGTTCAAGGGCTTCGCCCTTGAACTGAACGGAGCGGCGGCTCGCATTTGGGGTAACGAAGCCCCAAAACAGAACTGCGGCTTACCGACCACCACTGCGATTCCTTGTGGCGGCGGCAAGCCGCCGCTCCGTTCGCTTCCATCAAATGAAAGAAAAAAAGTACATATCAGAAATTAATGACCAATACTTGAAAAAGTATCAGGAAGAATTTAATTATCATCTACTTTTAGTGATAGAAAATCGGCATGATGAATTCGAACCATTTCGGTCTAATCCCAAGCATTATATTCTATCAATCTACGACCCATTAGAATTATACTTCGTGTTGTTGGGTAAAAGGAATTTTGCCATAAAAATGGATTTTAAAGAAAGAGAAGAAATCAACAAAGACCTAATCCAACATTTCGAGTTAGATGAAAGAAATATCGATTCAATTTATGATGAAAAAGTCATCAGGTTGAAAAGGGAAATTGATTATGAATTTCTGAGAAGGTGTCTAACTCAAATAGAATCGAAAACCAGCAATAAAATTCAACTTTACATAACCCAACATATAACGGAGGTATCTTATGATATTTCGAATATGAAAAGTATCGACTCAGAATACTTATGGGAAAACTTGGAAAAGTGATTTAACCATGAGAATAAACGGCACAATTGATTTTATAGAATTAGAGGATTTAAAAGAACTTTTGGGCGACATCTTTGAAGGTCACAATGTTGAACACAAAGCGAGAATATTTGGAGATGAATTCAAAATTATTGACGATGATTATGAATTGTATGTTTCAACATTCGACCCAACCAATCAATACCCAATGAAAAAACCGAGATATTCATTTGAAGGAGAAATTAAACTCGGACTTAAAGAATCTCTCAAAGAAATTCACAGAATCACAAGTAAAATCATTGGAGAAAATACTGGATATTGTATTTCAATATTTCCAATTGAAGATGACGAAACGGTTGATATAGAATTAAGAAGTGTGAAATATTACGAATTGTACGAAAAAATGAAAAAGAAGACGGAAGCGAACAATGGCTAAAATGTTCATGAGGGCTATGCGCCCTCACGCCATTTAGCCGAGCCGTTCAGTTCAAGGGCTTCGCCCTTGAACTGAACGGAGCGGCGGCTCGCATTTGGGGTAACGAAGCCCCAAAACAGAACTGCGGCTTACCGACCACCACTGCGATTCCTTGTGGCGGCGGCAAGCCGCCGCTCCGTTACCTCCCATTAATAAAGATTAAATATAGATGAAAAATGAATTGAAAAGTCTAATTGCGTCTGGAAAAGAAGAAGAAGCACTAGAAAGAATTTCAAGTAGGTTAGAAAATGTTAAGGAAGCTAATAAAAAAGTCAATGAGTTTATATTAATATCAGGCGCTTATGCTGGACTTAAACATGAATATAATCTTGGTTTTATATCATCTGAAAACTGGAGAGTTGAGAAAAATAGAATTAAACACAGATTTCTAAATTTCATAGATGAATATATTACAGATAATGATATTTCTATTCAATCAAGTTTTGATGACTTCAAAAATAAGATTCAAAAAAACTTGCTATCAGATGAAAACTATTTATTTGATTTTTTCTTGTGTTATTCTACAAAAGATTCTATAAAAGCCAAGGATGTATACGAATATCTAAGAGGTTTGGGATTGAGTGTTTTCATTTCTGAAGAATCTCTGAAAATTTCGGTTGGAGAATCCTATTTTGAAAAAATTCAGTACGCTTTGAGTAGAAGTAGGTACTTCATTCTTTTTGCTACTAACAATAGTTGGAATTCAAAATGGGTGAAAATAGAATATGAAAGTTATTTTAATGAAGTTTATGCAAAAGATACTTCAAATAGATATTTTTTTATATTAAAGGATAAAAAATTACAAGAAAGTAATATCCCATTATTATTGCGTCATGTTCAATTTGCTCAAACACCTAGACAAATAATAGAATCATTAACACAAGGAAAAACAATAATAAAATCCAATTGGCTTACAAAAAGCATACTGATTTTTATAATAACTAGTGTAATTTCATTAACTATTGACTTTTATTCAATTTATACCTATGAAACTTTAAGTAGTAAATTGATATTGTTCAATTACCTTATCTTAATAATCTTTTTCATAGAAATAAGTATTTTAATGACTGAACTTGATAAAAGAAAAATTCTTGAATTTGGTATTTTTATACCTGCACTTTTACATTTAATTTTCACTCTTATTCAAACACTAGAAATTATACTTTATACATGAAATATATCCTAGGCATTTTAATAGCAATAACGATAATATCAAACTCTTATTCACAGATTGATTGTTCCAAAGTAAAATCTTTTGAAGGAAGTGGAGAAAATGCTTATTACGAATATCTCTTGAGAAACCCTGATAAGATAGATAGGAAAGAAGCATTTTATGAGCTGTTTGATTGTCTTTTCCAAGTTAAGACATTTTCTGGTAAGACAATTCATGATTTTGATATATCCGTAGAAGTATTTAAAAAAGATATACAAATTATAACTTTAATTATTTTATCACATGCTATGGATGATGGTGAAAGACAATATTGGTTTAATTTAATGGATGTAATGACTGAACCTCAAATTGAAAAACTAAGGCAAGTCCTCATGAATGAAGTAAAAAAAATAGAAGAGGTGCGGAATAAATATGGTGATAATCCACCGATTGACCCAAAAGTTGCAGCAGCCCAAGCAAGAAAAAAAGCTCAAGAAAGAAGAGAAAAACAACTTGAACAAAAAAGAAAGGATACAATTAATACTGCAAGTCCTAATGATTCTATGTATTGGATAGATTCAACATATAGTGAATATCTTCAAGAAAGAACTGGGATTACTATAGATAAAAAGAACAAACTTTGGACTCCTTCTAATATTGCAATAATAATTTTCCTAACATTACTGGTGTCATTTATCTCAATTTTAAAGTTCAAAAGGAAAATATAAAAACGAGGAGGTAACAAAGTGTATGTGTTCATGTCGGGCAAAAGCCCGCCACGCCACATACACAGCCCGTTCAGTTCAAGGGCTTCGCCCTTGAACTGAACGGAGCGGCGGCTCGCATTTGGGGTAACGAAGCCCCAAAACAGAACTGCGGCTTACCGACCACCACTGCGATTCCTTGTGGCGGCGGCAAGCCGCCGCTCCGTTGGCAGCAACTAAAAAGAAAAAAATCAAAACGATAAATCAAATTTTCAAATGGAAGTACAAGCAGGAAAAAATGATATAGTTCTGAAAATACACATCAATCTTGAAAAAAGAGGCATTGATGCAAAAGGCTTAATCAAGATTTTCGACATAATTGAAAAAGCATTATACAAATCAGATTATCAAGATGTAATCAAATATTTCAGAAAAGTTGACCTTCCTAAAGAGCAGTTAATCAAAGATGCGGTTTTAGAAAGATTGAGGAGTAAAAGGCATCGAAGATTGAAATTAATTGATAGCAAAGAAGGTTCAATTGTCGTTTATGGAATAGTTACAGGAGTTTCTGTTTTTATCCTTCAAAAGACAATCGGCGAATCTTTGGGAAGAGGTTTTGAGAACTCAAAATTAGACCAGAATTTCACTAAATTTTTTAGGGATATTTTTGACGGTAAAAAGAAATCTGTAACAAGACAGTTAAGGAATCTATTTGTAGAAGAATTCGATGAAGATGTTGAAGTAACGAGAAAATATGAAGATGATACTCGGTTGGATTTGATAGAAATAGATATTCTTGAAAGCCAAATAAAAGAGAAAGAAGTAATTCCTACTTGGGATGAATTATTAAGAAATGATTTCAATTCTTAGAGTTGAACAAAGATGCGTTGAAGCGTATAACGACAGATGTTCGTTGAAAAATTGAAAAATTCCCAGCTCCATTCTCTTTTGAGGTGGGGTTGGGTTTTCAAAAAAAGAGAAATGAAAAAAGAAAGCTGCTGCCAACAATGGCTAAAACGGCAATTGGCAGCAAAAGCTGCCAACTGCGTTTAGCCTCACGTTGTGCTCAATAAAAAAGAAAAAAATGGGAGTCGATTTAATGATATTTTCCAATCACAAAATAAAAGGAGTAACCTACGAAGAAAGGATAAAAGATATTGAAAATAAATTAGGAAAGTCAATTCAAATATTGAGGAACATTCCTCACAAAAGAGAGAATGAACCACCTAAAACAAATAAAGTCAAAGATGTAATTTATTATATTGATGTTGATGACGGAAAAGATTACTTCGAAGAATTAAATGAAATTCCAATTCAACTAAATTTTGAATATTTTACGGGATTACGAATTTTCGATAAAACTTTGGAAATGCATATGGGGTTAAGTTCTAAATATTCCAAATGGTTAAATTATCTTGGAGATGATTATGAAAAAAAAAGAAATCCTAAAGAGTCAATTGAATATAATCGAAGATGGAATGAGTTTAAAAAATTCCAATTTCATTTAATTTCGAAATTAGGAGGTGATAAAATTGTTTACTTCAACGATGCAAGTTTTCAAGAACCTGAAGATTTATTCTATCAAGGAAGAGAACTAAATGAGATTTTACCTGAATTAGAGAAAGTCGGAACTTTCTTAGAAATACAAAATTTATACACCAAATATGAATCAATTGAAGATGATGATGAAATTTCTAATGTTGGATTTTACGAAAAAATAAAATAAATACTGAGCACAACAAAGTGTAAAATGTTCATGCTGCCTATGCGGCAGCACGCCATTTACACAGACCGTTCAGTTCAAGGGCTTCGCCCTTGAACTGAACGGAGCGGCGGCTCGCATTTGGGGTAACGAAGCCCCAAAACAGAACTGCGGCTTACCGACCACCACTGCGATTCCTTGTGGCGGCGGCAAGCCGCCGCTCCGTTCTGTGCAAGCAAAAGAAAAAAATAAACATCGGATAAAACAGTATATTTAGGCAAATAAAATACGAAATGGAAAAAATTCAATTAATTCACAAAGATTATGACAAAGTTGTAAAGAGTGTGTATCTGCTTGGCATGACTTCATACAAATTTGCAAATGAAAAACTAAAGCCTCAAACAGATAGATATCGTGGTCAAAGAAAAAAACTAAAAAGTTCAATCTATGAAAAACTCGAAAGAGATATTCAGAACGAATGTATAATGCCCCCAATTACTGTAGCATATGTATTAAATAATGTTGAAGAAATTAATGATAAAACTCTCCAACAGATTGAAGATATAGTAAATTCAGAAATTGAAAATTCATATATACTTGACGGCATTCAAAGATTAAATACCTTAAATCGTGCAATTTCACCAGAAATTGAAAATAGAACTCTTTACATAAATATTCTTATAAGTAGCAAAAATGATTATTTGTTATATCGAATGATTACTCTAAATAATGGACAAAAGCCCATGTCTGCGAGACATCAAATAGAAGTCCTTGCAAGTAATATTTATGATTTTGATGATTTACCACTTGAAACCCAAACTGAAAAACAAAGTGGGAAGAAAAGGATAAAAGGTGCTTTCAATAAAGATTTAATAATCAAAGGCTACATAGCTTTTTTGAGTAAATCAATAAATATTGACAACAAAAAAATCATCGAATCAAAAATGGATGAGTTAATTGCCGATAACATAATAAAATCTGATTTGACCAAGTTCGAATTTGAATTTATCAATGTTGTAGAATTGATTGAAAAATTCGTTGAATCCTCTTATCTCCAAAAATGGTTCAAAATAGAAAATAATCTAATTGGATTTACGGCTGGTATTTCCACATCTTATAATGATTTAATAAATACTCCAAAAGAAGAACTTGAAAATTCGATTCAAACATTTGAAGAAGCATTTGAATCTTTTGATGTTTCCAGAATTAAAGTAGGTTTCGTAAGAAGGTTTGCCACTAAATTATTCATTGAAAAATATCCAAATTTAAAAGATAAATCACCAAGCGATTTATTTGATTTTCTTTCACAAGCAGCGGCAATGTATATTTAAATGAAATCTATAGAAAAAAATCTCTTTATCTATCAAAGCCTGCTCTCTGAAGAAGAAGAATCTCAGCTTCATCCTACAATGCAAATTGATGATAGCATTTCTTCTGAAGCACTATTATTTAGGCTATTACTTGGAACAGTTAATTTGAAGTTTTACAATCAAGATTCCTTCATTACTCAAAATAGAAATTACTCTAAGTTTGGTGGAGTCTTGGAAAATGAAGGTGATAAAATACAACTTGCTGTTTTTGATTGGTTTACTGATATGGGGCAATCAGATTTGAACAATTATTTTCGTGTAAATAAAAGGAGAAACGAAAATTTGTTTAGTGAAATATTATCTGAATCCTCACATTTCTTCTACTTTCAAAATCAAAAAAATTACGTTTGCAGCTTTCTTCATCTTTATAGATTTCTTGAATTTACTTCCTATTGTTTCCCAATAATTTACGCCTCTAAAAGTTTAAATCATTTTGCCACTTTTGATACTTTCAAAAATTATTTTCACGACCAAAATGAAGGTAGACTTAAATTTTTTCGAAAGTTTATAGAGTCAATTTTTGATGAATCTCGATTAAGAGCATATTGCAGTATAGATACATTGGTGGGTGATGAAATTCTGGATAAAAATAAACATAGAATTATCCTGAATCTATGTAAAGATTTTGATATTTGGGATGACGGTTATGTTGTGAGAATTAAATATAAAAATCTAATCGATTTCATCGTAAATCTAAGGAATAGATACTTTCATTTCTTTTCAGACAGAAGAGATAATATAAGTTCATTAAAATTTGATGGGCAACTTTTTTTTGAATCCCTAAACGAAAAGTTCAAGAATTGGATGGCATTAATATATTTTGAATTATTGACACACTCTGTATATAAACAAGTATTCACAGAATTAAAATAAAAAAGCCAGCACAGAACAATGCATACCCGTCAATCGCCAGCAAAAGCTGGCGACTGCGGGTATGCGAGACCGTTCAGTTCAAGGGCTTCGCCCTTGAACTGAACGGAGCGGCGGCTCGCATTTGGGGTAACGAAGCCCCAAAACAGAACTGCGGCTTACCGACCACCACTGCGATTCCTTGTGGCGGCGGCAAGCCGCCGCTCCGTTATATGCTATAAAATGTAAAAAAACAGATTCAAATATTAAAAGAGAGTAAAAATGCTAGAGTGTATTTTATGTGAGAAACAAAAGCCAATAGATAAATTTAGCCGGGAACATATTTTTCCAGATTCTTTATTGAGAAACATTCAAGATAATTTTTTGATTACAAATGAAGTTTGTAAGGATTGTAATTCTAATTCTGGTTTATTTATAGATTCACCTGTCATTAAATACTGGTTTATCAATCAGTACAAATTCGATGCATTAAAACTTTATGGGGATTTAAAGAAACCTGAAATTATCCCTTTTATTTTTTTAGGAGAAATTCAAAACTATACTTTCAAAGAATACATTTGCGATAAATGGTTAGGCCCTGGAAATGACGAAGTATATCATTTTCGCAAACCGTTTTCAAAAATAGAATTTCTTGAGGAAGTGCAAGGACTCCACCCAATTAGAAAAATAAGAAAAGAAGACGAAGGAATTGCAGTCTTGTTACTGAAAACTAATAATTTAAAATGGCATTCTTGCCTTATCAAATCATTCAAGAAACAATTTAAATCATCAAAAAAACACATAATTAAAGGAAAGATAAATATAAGAACGGATTTTAAGTATCCGCCTAAAGATATAATAAAATCTCTTTCAAAATTAGGTAAATTTAAAGCCCAAATGAAAATAACCAAGGACACGGGAACTCGTTTTTTATCGAAAATGGCTATAGAAATTGGTTTTAAATATTTAGATGATTCCTTTCTTAAATCTAAACAAGCAAATTTATTAAAAAGGACTTATAAAGAGCGAAATATCAAAGAGAGGGAAAAATTAAAAATAAACTCAACTGGAATAGTAGAAACAAAGAAATATTTTGGACCTGAATATGATGGAATTTCAATAGAGAATGTTCATACAATTGCTTTACTTGTTCAAGGAGATAAATTATTTTTGTATGTAAACTTTTATGGAAAAGCACCTGCAACTATTCAAATAACCGATAATAAAAAACATTGGGATGGAAAATTTGAAAAGGGGCTTGTTATCTTTATTGCACCTTTTTTGAATAAAATATACGAACCTGTTAAATTATGCGAAACTTGTAATCCAAATCTATGTTTTATTGACAAGATTAGTAATGATATAAAGATTAAGATGAGGAATTTAAGAACTAATCCGCCACCAATAATAAAGTAAAAACAGCATATAACAATGCACACAAGTTCATGCTGGCTATGCGCCAGCACGCCGTGTGTGCTGCTCGTTCAGTTCAAGGGCTTCGCCCTTGAACTGAACGGAGCGGCGGCTCGCATTTGGGGTAACGAAGCCCCAAAACAGAACTGCGGCTTACCGACCACCACTGCGATTCCTTGTGGCGGCGGCAAGCCGCCGCTCCGTTGGGTGTAATACCATGAAAATTAATATTAAGAATGAATTCAGATAGATTATT
>JAHDBK010000081.1 GCA_020630455.1 Saprospiraceae bacterium | reverse complement strand
AGTAACTCCTGCTTCTCAAACAGTCAATGCGGGAACTGACAAAACGATGTGTCAAGGAGGAGTCGTACAATTAACTACTTCTAATTATAATTATGATTATTATGAAGTAACTTGGAGTAACGAAGAGTCTTTATCTCCATACAGCACTTCTTGGATTAATTATGGATTAAATTATAGACCTTATGCCTCTCCTACGGAAACTACAACATATACAATGTCTGTTTTAAACCTGAATACAGGTTGTATAGGTACTGACCAAGTCACTGTTACTGTTACTGATGATGTTGCTCCAATTGCAGATGCTGGAGAAGACTTATGGCTTTGTAGAGGAGATACTATTCAAATTGGTTCTGACCCTATTGCTGGCATGGACTATGCTTGGAACACAAGTTCTTATTTATCTGATAGATATATAAGCAATCCTGAAACATGGACTATCTCTTCTAGAACCTATTATGTAACAGTAACCGACCCAGTTTCTGGATGTACGGCTAGAGATGATATTAGAATTAATGTTTCTAATCCTGTTGCAGATGCAGGTGACCCTCAATTTATTTGTCAAGGGGAAACAGCTACTATTGGTCCTTTATTTAACTTATCTTCAATTTATGAATTCAGTTGGATAGATAATGGAACTTTTATTTCTGAAACTAATATTAAAAATCCTACAGTTGCCCCTACTTCCACTACAACTTATTCTTATACTTTAATTGATACCAGAACAGATGGCATGTGTTATGGCACCGATACTGTTACGGTTTATGTAGAGTCTGCCCCTATTGCAGAAGCAGGACCTGATAGAACTATTTACCTAGGAGAATCCACTCAATTAGGTATTAATGCTTTCCCTAATTATTCTTATGAATGGTCGCCTAGCGATTTCTTAAATGCTACAGATATTGCACAGCCTATTTCTACACCTACTGGTGATTCTATCACTTATTACCTAACGGTAACTAATGATGTTACAGGTTGTACAGCTATAGATTCTGTCAAAATTTACATCTATCAATATGCCGCTCTTGGTGATTATGTTTGGTTAGATGAAAATCAAGATGGCATTCAAGATAGTGGAGAACCGGGTGTAGCTGGAGTTAATATTACTCTTTATAATGATTTAAATGAAATTGTAGGAGCAACTGTAACTGATGCTTATGGTTACTACTTCTTTGACAATCTTTTAGTAGGCGATTATACCGTTCAATTCTCATTACCTCCTAATTATTCTTTTACTACTATGGATAGTACTTCTGAAGATTTAGATAGTGATGTCAATCCAAATGGTTTTACTAATACTATTTCTCTTACTAGTAATGAAACCAATCTCGACATTGATGCAGGTATCATTTACGCTGCCCCTACCACAGGTAGTATAGGAGATTTCGTTTGGTTAGACGATGGAAATGGTATTCAAGATAACGGTGAGCCTGGTGTTAGTGGAATTCTTGTAACTCTATATGATAATTCAGGAAATATCATCATGGCTACTTATACTAATGAAAGTGGGTACTATCTTTTTGATAATGTACCTGCTGGGGATTATCAAGTAGGTTTCACACTACCTGTTTCTTTTACTTTTACTAGTCAAACTACTGGTACAGCTGATGGTTCTGATGCCAACATCACTACTGGATTAAGTCCTGTATTTACTTTAAACGTAGGTGAAAACAATCTAGATTTAGATGCAGGTATCATCATGCAAGCTATTGATAAAGCTAGCATTGGTAATTTCGTTTGGTTTGATTCTAATAATAATGGTCTTCAAGATAATGGTGAAATTGGAGTAGCAGGAATAACTGTTAATTTATACAATTCTAGTGATGTTTTAATCGCTAGCACTACAACGGCTATTGATGGTTCTTATATCTTCAATAACCTTGATGCTGGTGATTATTATATTCACTTTGATAATACTTCTCTCCCTTCTGGATACTCTTTCGTATCTGCTGATGCAGGTTCAGATGATAATATTGATAGTGATGTAGCTGCATTCAATGGTGCTAATACTACTGTCACTTATACCTTAGCGGCTGGAGATAGAAATATGACCGTGGATGCAGGTATTTATAATGCTTCTGCAGGTACGGCTTCTATTGGTGACTTTGTTTGGTATGATAATAATCAAGATGGTATCCAAGATACTGGTGAAGCAGGTGTTCAAGGAATTACTGTTTATTTATATAATAATTCTGATGTCCTTATTGCTACGACTACCACTAATATCGATGGCTATTATTTATTCGATAACCTTAATGCAGGTACTTATTATGTTGTCTTTGATAATATTCCTTCTGGTTATGTTTTCGCTACGCCTAACGCTACTAGCGACAATAATGATAGTGATGCTTTAGCTGACGGAACAACCAATACGGTTACCCTTGTTGCTGGTCAAAACTTCTATGACTTAGACGCAGGTATACATTCTGGCGACAGTCCTGCTGGTACCGCTTCTATTGGTGATTTTGTTTTCTTTGATTTTGATAATAATGGTATTCAAGATAATAATGAATTAGGGGTTGAAAATATTGACGTTAATTTATATCTGGCTTCTGATTTAGTCACTCCTATTGCCTCTACTTCTACTGATGCTTTAGGCTACTATTCTTTCACAGGACTAGATGCAGGGGATTATGTCATTGAATTTGATATGACTTCTTTACCTACAGGTTATCAGTTCAGTCCACAAAACGCAGGTGCTGATGATAATTTAGATTCAGATGTTAATATTGCTGATGGATTTACTTCAACTATTAGCTTAATGGATGGACAAGACGATATGACTATTGATGCAGGAATCTATAATCCTAGTCCTTTAGGTAGATTAGGGGACTTTGTTTGGCTAGATGCCAACTCTAATGGAACTCAAGATTTAGGCGAAGTAGGTGTTCAAGGTGTTATGGTTCATCTTTTAGATGATAATGATGAAGTGCTTCAAACAACGACCACTAATATTGATGGTAAGTATTTATTCAATGATTTAGTCGATGATACTTATTATGTACAATTTACTAATATTCCTGATGGATTGGCTTTCACTTCTATGACACAAAATACTGTTGATGGTAGTGATGCTGACCCTAGCACAGGTTTGACAGGTAGAGCTATTATTAGTGGAGCCAATACTATTCTTGATTTAGATGCTGGTCTTGTTGCTACTTCGGCAATGTTGGGCAACTTCGTTTGGCATGATTTAGACAATGATGGTATTCAAGATAGTGGTGAACCAGGTATTGTAGGCGTTACTGTTTATCTTTATGATAGTAGTGATAATCTTATTGCTTCTACTATTACTAATGACAATGGTTGGTATTCATTTACTAATCTGAACGCCGGTCAATATTATATTACATTAAGCACTATTCCTAATGGTATGGTTTATACTACTCAAAATACTACAGCGGATAATAATGATAGTGACATGAATGTACTGACTGGTCAATCTGATATGGTGACCTTAGCTGCTGGCGATGTCAATCTTGATTTAGATATAGGATTATTCACTAGAGAATTAGGTAGCTTGGGTAACTTCGTTTGGTTTGACAATGTCAATACAGATGGTATTCAAGATGCTACAGAATTAGGTGTCCCGGGTGTTATCGTTATGCTTTATAATGACGATGATGAAATGAAAGGTGCAGCCATTACTGATGCTAAAGGATATTACTTATTTGACCAATTAGTAGCGGATGATTATTATGTAGCTTTCTCTAATTTACCTATGGATCACGTATTGACTTATCAAGATAATTCTGGTTCTACTGAGCCTACTGATAGTGACCCAGATAGAGTATTAGCAACTACTGTTACTTATAATGTCAATGCTAATCACGTTAGAGATGTCGATGCAGGTATTGCTAAATTACAAGTACAAGGCTACACTTGGTTTGACGCTGATGAAGATGGCATTAGAGATGAAACAGAAATCCTTTTGGATAATGTAACCGTAAGAATTTATCATTCTGATGGTACTTTTGAAGCAATTGCTAGAACATTCAATGGAGGTAGTTATGAATTCTTTAATTTGCCTGACGGCGAATATTATGTCGTATTTGATGAATCTACTACTACTAGTTATGATCCAGCTCTTTTGATTTCTGGTACACATAAAAATGTAGTTGGCGATACGGATATCACTGATGCTTTAGATAGTGATATGCAGCCTGAAACCAACACAACTGATAACTTCACCCTCGTTTTAGGTGATGTCAAACGCAATATTGATGGTGGATTCGCAACCTCTGTTCTTCCTGTGGAATTGATGTATTTCCAAGGAAGTGGACAAGAATGTGAAATTGTATTAGAATGGGCAACTGCTTCTGAAGAAAATAATGATTACTTTATTTTAGAACACAGTGTTAATGGCATTGATTTTGCTCCTATTGAAATAATTCAAGGACAGGGCAATTCTGTAGAAATGGTCGAATATAGATTCGTTCATCAAAACATTGTTCAAGCAGTCAATTATTATAGACTCAAACAAGTAGATTTTGATGGTAATTATGAATACTTCGAACCTATCGTTATCGAAACAGATTGTAATATTGAAATTGGTGAAAATGATTATTTATTATATCCTAATCCTACTTCTGGATTAGTCCATATCATCAAACACGATACTTTCGAAGGCGAAGCAGAAATCATGATAGTCGATGTCGCAGGTAAAGTATTGAAATCAATAACTATTACCCCTAATACTAGAATTGACTTAGATTTATCTAGCTACCCTGATGGTATGTATATGATTTTATTACAACATAATGGCAATAAAGAAGTATTTAGAGTCATGAAAGAAGATGCTAATTAATCGGCATCAAATAAAAAACACTTTATGCTCAATTAATTTTGTAAACATAGTAATTTAACATAGTATTATTCAAAAGAGGCAGCTAAAACGTTAGCGCCTCTTTTTTTATTAAGAGCATGTTTAAATTTTAACATACACTAAAAAAGGTCCTTGTATAAATACAAAGACCTTTTAATTATTTATTTTAAATAATAAGTAAAATACCTATTATTATAAAGCCATATTATTAAATACACCCATTACCTGACGTACGTGGTCAGCAGAAGTATCCAATAAAGCTTTTTCATCTTCATTCAATTGTAATTCAATTATTTCTTCTATACCATTTTTACCTAATTTAACAGGAACACCGATAAACATATCGCTTAAGCCATATTCTCCATCAACATAAGCACAACAAGGGAAGATACGATTTTCATCTCTTACAATTGTTTCTACCATTTGAGCAGCAGCAGCACCTGGAGCATACCAAGCAGAAGTTCCCATTAATTGAACTAATTCTCCACCACCTTTCTTTGTTCTTTCGATAATAGCGTTTAATTTTTCACCATCGATTAATTCCGTTACAGGAATACCTGAAACTGTAGTATAACGAGGAAGAGGAACCATTGTATCACCATGTCCCCCCATTAAAATTGCTTGAATGTCTTTAGGAGAAACTTCCAATGCTTCTGCTAAGAATGCACGATAACGAGCCGTGTCCAAAATACCCGCCATTCCAAATACTTTATTAGAAGGTAAACCAGCCGCTTTAAAAGCAGCGAAAGTCATTACATCTAAAGGATTAGATACAACGATAATGATTGGGTTATCAGAATATTCTAAAATAGATTTAGTTACCATAGTAACGATTTTGGCATTAGTAGAAATCAAATCATCTCTACTCATACCTGGCTTACGTGGAATACCAGCAGTAATTACAACGATATCAGAACCAGCTGTATCTGCATAATTATCTGTACCTACTGTTTTAGTACTATAATAATCAATAGGTGCTTGTTCCCAAGTATCCAAAGCTTTTCCTTTGGCAAAATCACCTTTAATATCTAATAAAACAACTTCTTTTACTACGTCTTTATGAGCTAATACATTGGCACAAGTTGCTCCAACATTTCCAGCTCCGACTACGGTTACTTTACTCATTTTTTAATATTTATTATTTTGAATTTTAAAAATTAACGCCGCAAAGGTACAAAATTGTAATTATATTTTAATAGATGTTATTATAAGATTCTAACAATGTCTAAAATTAAACAAAATCAGTTATTTTCTACAAATTTATTAATAACAAAATCTCTTTATCATTTAACTAAAAACATGAATAATAAAATAATACTAATTACTAAAACAAGTAATAAAAACAAGGCAAAAACCATCCTTATTTCCCTTTGAACATCTTTAAGAAAAGGAATACTATCTGTAAAATTCACTAACTTATTCAATAGGGAGAATTGGTTGGTTTTTCCTTCTTGATGAGGAAGTACAAAGCCTGATTGGGTAAGAATCAAAACTGCTTTCTCTACATCTTTTTCTCTGACTTGTACTTCTGCACCATGATTACCTAAGGCATAAACACTACTCAACTGTAAGGTTTTTTCATTCAACAAATTCACTTCTATGCCTTCATTTTCTAATGCTTGGCGTATCAAAGTCATTTCTGACAAATTTAATGTTTCAAATATCGTTATCCATTTCATATTGAGTATTGAGTATTGAGTATTGAGTATTGAGTATTGAGTATTTTGTAATTATTTAGATTAATATAATAACAAGAGTATGTTTAAATTTAATAATACCTTTTTAAATTAGTGAACAAAATAATCATATATTTATAAAGAAAATTATTTATTATTTAAATAAAAATCTAATTTCTAATACTAGATGTTATTACGAAAAATTGATTATAGCTAAATTGTCTTTTTCATAAAAAACTTTTCGTAATAACATCTACTAAATACTTATTTTATTTTTTTTCTCATTAATCCTTCTTGTACTACCGATGCGACTAAGATTCCATCTTCTGTAAAAAAATTACCTCTAGTAAAGCCTCTCGCATTAGAAGTACTTGGAGAGTCTATAGAATACAAGAGCCATTCGTCTGCTCTAAATTCTCTATGAAACCACATTGCATGATCTAAACTAGCTACTTGCAACTCTGGAAAAGTCACTTCATCTTGATGAGGAAGTATAGCTGTTGATAATAAATTATAATCAGAAGCATAGGCTAATACTTTGTGATGATTAGCAATGTCATCGTCCATTTTCCCTCTCGCTCTCATCCATACATTTCTAAATGGAGGTAATTTTTCTCTTTTAAAAAAATCAAAAATCTCAACAGGTCTAAACTCAATAGGTCTAGGAATAGATAAGAATTTTTTAATAGATGGAGGTAAATACTCTGCATATTGTTCAGCCATTACTCTATCATCTAACAAATCTTTAGGGGGAGTAAGATTTTTAGGCATTTCAATTTGATGGTTTAATCCTTCTTGTTTCAATTGAAATGATGCCGATGAATTGAATATTGCTTTACCATTTTGAATGGCTACAATTCTGCGAGTAGTAAAAGAACCACCATCCCTAATACGCTCTACTTGATAGACTATAGGTTTTCTAAAATCACCTGGCAACATAAAATAACCATGAAATGAATGGGCAATTCTATCTTTAGGAACAGTAAGTATCGCAGCATGTAATGCTTGTGCCAATACTTGTCCACCAAAAACCATAGGACTCCCTACATCATGGCTATTCCCTCTAAAAATATTATCTTCTATTCGTTCTAAATTTGTCTCTTTTAAAAGCTCTTGTACATTATCCATAAAGGTATTTTTAGTATTGAGTATTGAGTATTGAGTATTAAAATTCTCTCGTAAAATTACATTATTTTAAACAGATTGCATCTGAACCAGTTTAAAATAATGTCCTTTTTTATCTAATAAGCTTTGATGAGTCCCTTGTTCAACTATTTGTCCTTTATCCATAACGACTATTTTATCAGCATATCGAATAGTAGATAATCGATGAGCAATAATAATCACTGTTCTTCCCTTCATCACTTTTTGTAAGGCTTCTTGTACTACTTTTTCAGATTCTGAATCAAGAGCGGAGGTGGCTTCATCCAAAATTAAAATAGGTGGATTATTTAGAATAGCTCTTGCTATAGTAAGTCGCTGTGCTTGTCCTCCGCTTAATTGATTTCCCCTATCTCCTATATTGGTATCATATTGAGAAGGAGTATTATTAATAAATTCGTGAGCATTAGCAATTTTAGCGGCTTGAATTATATCTTCTTCTTTGAGGTGATTTCTACCAAAAAGAATATTATTTTTAATAGTATCATTAAAAAGGATGGCTTCTTGGGCTACTAAACCAAAAAGCGACCTCAAACTTTCTTTTAAATAATTTTGAATATTAACACCATCAATCATAATTGTTCCTTTATTGACTTTGTACAATCTCATCAAGAGATCTGTCAATGTTGTTTTTCCTGCTCCAGAACCTCCAACCAAAGCTACTATTTCTCCCTTTTTTATTTTTAAATCAATATTTTTTAATACTTCTTCATTTTCATAAGAAAAAGAAACATTTTGAAAATGGATTTCATCTTGAAAATCTTCTAATAAAAGGACATTGGAATCCTTGGTTTCCTCAGCTTCTTCTTTTTGAAAATTTATATTCAATATTTGATTAATTCTATCTGATGCTGCCATTCCTTTTTTGATAGAATAATAACCATTTGCAAAAGATTTGGCAGGTGGTATAATATTATAAAAAGCAAACAAAAAACTCAAGAATACTTCGGCCCCCATTCTTCCTGAAAAGACATAATTTGCTCCTATTATTAATAAAGCTGCAACGACTGTTATACCTAAAAATTCTGATAAAGGAGACGAAAGGTCTTTCCTTCTAAATACTGGGTTAATGGTATTCCTGTATGACTCATTAGATTCATAAAATTTATCAATCATATAAGATTCTGCATTAAATGCCTTTATGATTTTAGATGCAGAAAGTGATTCTTCAGTAATCGAAGTAAGCTCTCCTAATATTTTTTGAGCCTTGGCACTTCCTTTCCTTAGCTGACTACCTATTACGCCTATAATCCCACCTGTAATTACTACCATTAATAAAACAAACAGGGTGAGTGAAGGACTCACAAAAAGCATATATGCCAAGCAGCCAATTATCATTAATGGCTCTTTCACTATGGCTTCTAATACATTAAGGATACTCCATTCTACCTCCATTACATCGGATGTAATTCTAGAAATCAAATCGCCTTTCTTTTTATTTTTAAAAAAAGATAAAGGAACACTTAGAAATTGATTATAAATCTTATTTCTTAAATCTCTAACGATACCCGTTCGGACAGGCACCATAAAGTAAAGTGATAAAAATCTGAATAAATTTTTAAGAAAGAATACTAAAATTATGAATACACAGACATAAATCAAGGCCTTATGTCTTCCTTCTTCCTGGATAAAAAGGTAGAAATGGTATTGTAAATAATCTAAATATTTTGTCCAATTACCCACATTCATATCGGGTGCTTTAGGAACTTGTATATTATTTTTAAATAATAACTGTAAAAAAGGAATGAGGGTAGGAATACTGATTAATGAAAATACTACCATTAAGAGATTACTGATAATATTCAACAATACAAGTCGCCTATATTTTTGAACATATTGCAAAAGCGACTGTATTTTTTTCATCCTAATAAATTTATTTCCATAAAATACAAAAAGACAAATAATAAAGAGATTTCTTTATTATTTGTCTTTTAATAAAAATATTTTAAATTCAATCTTAATTCAATCTTATACTATATGAGAACAGTACTTTTTCGTCCACTTGGAATAAATATGTTCCACTTCTAAGACCATTTGTATTAATTGTTATTTTTCCTTTTTCGTATTCATATCTAATAGGTAATAATTCATTACCTCTTACATAAAAGCAAAGAAATAAAGGTAAATCTCTTTCAAGGTCAAAAGTAATTTCAATTGGAGTACCTTCTTCCACTTCTAATTTATTGATAATTGGCTGTAAATTAGAAAGATTATATCTAAGGTATCCACTTCCAATTACAGGAAATTCCTTGTAAGAATCTCTAGTTACTGTAGTATCTGTTAATTGCCAATTTTCATCTTTTGGAAAGTGATTCATTACAAAAGTTTCTTTATTAGGAGCAAAATAATTGCCATCAAAATAAGCAATAAAATCTTCATTATTTACTACATATCCAGCTCCTAAAACAGCATCGACTAAATGCCAGCCATCATCAATAAATACAGCATTCCATTCATGCTCTTGACCTAGACCCGTTACTTTTTTAGGGTTCATTTTTGATTTTCCTTTTATGATTTCACACCTAACATCTGCATATTTACATAACTCAGAAATTAATAATGAATAATGACGAGCGACTCCAACTTTCTTTTTTAAGACTTTAGAAAGTTCCTTAGCTTCTAATTTTGCCTTCTTCTCATCAGTCATTGGTTTTTTCTTCTTCTTTTTCTTACTTTTCAACAACTCTTTATTGTACAATTTCACATCATAAGCTATATTTTTGGTTACCCAATAATATATTGCTTTAGCTTTATCTGTATCGCTTTCAAAACTGCCTGTTATTAATTTAGATAATTGAGCAACTTCTGTTGACTCTACATTGGCAACTTTTTCAAAATCTTCCCAATCTTCTTGTCCAATTATTGTAAATAAGGGGCACAATAAAAAGATACTAAACAGCACTGATTTTATTTTCATAGTATTTTTATTTATAAAATAATTTTAAGTAATTAATGTAAAATTCATTATTGTCAATAAAATAATATGGTAAATATAATTATACTTACCATTTTTCATCTATTTTTTTTGGGGAAAATATAAAATCAATTTGTCAAGAAAGTCGTCAAAATTATAAAAAAGCCTTATAATATCAAAAATAAATTAAAAATATCTATTTTTTACTTTAAAATAATTAAATCAAAACTTGCAAAAAAATCTATATACATCT
>JAHDBK010000080.1 GCA_020630455.1 Saprospiraceae bacterium | reverse complement strand
ATTATAACTGCATTTCGCCTTTTAAAGTTACAATAAAAGTATATAATTATTTTAATATAAAATATATAATATATAAAAAACTCTTCATATTATTTATAATAAACGTACCTTTGCCACAATAATTTATTCCTTATGACAAAAAACGCTGAATTTGATGTCCTTATTGAAGGAGCTGGTCCAGCAGGATTGGCATGTGCTATTGCATTAGCAGATACAAATCTTAAAATAGGTATTATTGAAAAAGGAGTTTTCCCTAGAGACAAAACATGTGGAGATGCATTAAGTTTAGACATTACCAATCAATTAAAACAATTATCTCCTAGGTTAGCTGAAAATTTTTATGCTTCTAGTAAAACAGGAATTGTAAAAGGAGTTTATGTATGTGCTCCTAACAATGAAAGTTTTACCGTTGATTTAATTCAACACGGTAAGCCTTTGGATATGCATATTAGCAAAAGAATAGATTTTGACTACCTTTTATATCAAGAAGCTAAACAAAATCAAAATGTTACTTTTTTTGAAGGAGAAAAAGCCACTGCAGTAGAAAAAGACAATGATAATCTTACTATTTCTAATAAAAATTATAATTGGAAAGGAAAAATAGTCATTGGAGCTGGAGGAGCTCATTCATTAGTAGCCAAAAGACTAGCTGGACAAAAGATGAATAAAAATCTTCACGCTGCTGGTTTAAGAGTATATTATGAAAATGTTCATTTTGATGAAAAAACAGCACATCATCTAGAATTTTATTTTTTTGATGATGTAATTCCAGGCTATCTCTGGGTATTCCCTCTTGGGGAAGGCAAAGCCAATGTGGGCCTTGGAATTTCTTCTAAAAAAGTAAGTAAAGAAAAATTAAACATCAAAGAAATCCTCAATAATGCTATTGAAAAACATCCCGTATTAAAAGAAAAATTCAAAAATGCTAAAGCTTTAGAAACAATAAAAGGGCATGGACTACCCTTGGGGTCTAAAAAAATCAGCATTTCAGGAGACCGATATATATTAGTAGGTGACGCAGCAAGTCTTATTGACCCTATGTCTGGAGAAGGAATTGCCAACGCCATTCGCTCAGGAAGATATGCTGCTGACCAAATCAAAAAAGCATTTGATAAAAATGATTTTTCTGCAAGTTTCATGAAACAATATGACAAAAGAATTAACAAACTTGTACTTCCTGAACTTCGTGCATCACGCTTAATGCAATATTTATTTATTAGAAAAAATAAAATGAATAGAATTGTAAATAAAGAAAAAAGAACAGGAAACATTCAAGAATTCGTCAATATCGCACTCAATGATCCTAAAAATTTGAACAATACCTACTATTTCAAAATGATAATGAGCCTCTTATTTTAATTGCCTTATCACCCTTTTTAAATTAGGAAAGATTTTTGTATTATACAAGTTATACTTAATTAATAATATAAATTATATGGAAGAATTAATCGTCAACTTTCCCAATCAATTAGCTTATAGTTTAGATGTCCGTTCTAATAAAAAATTAGATACATCTAATATTCGAAATATAATTATTTTAGGAATGGGTGGTTCAGGAATTGGTGGACAATTAGTAGCTCAAACTTTACAATATCATGTCAATATTCCAATTTTAACTGTCAACAATTATAAACTCCCTGCCTTTGTAAATGAAAACTCTTGGGTGATTGCTTCTTCTTATTCAGGTAATACAGAAGAAACTTTGGCTGCTTTTTTAGAAGCGTCCAATAGAAATGCTCAATTATCTGTAGTCAGTTCTGGAGGAAGATTATTAGAATATGCAAATGAAAAAGGGATTACTCATGTAGCTTTACCAAACGGCTATCCTGCTCCTAGAGCTTGTTTAGGATTTTCACTTAAAGCACAGTTGTTATTATTACAACATGCTGGTTTTATTTCTAATGATATTATTAATGATTTAGAATCTTGTCAAGATTTTTTAAATGAGCAGCAAGAAGATATTCGATATAGAGCAACTACTATCGCACAATTTACACATAATAAGACTTTAGTTCTTTATGCTGAAAATGATTTTGAGGCTGTTCTTATCAGATGGGTACAACAAATTAATGAAAATGCTAAAAATCTAGCCATGTATCATGTCGTCCCAGAAATGAATCATAATGAAATAGTTGGCTGGGAAAAAAACCACCAAGACAAAGCTGTTATTTATTTAAGAAATAAAGAAGACCATCTCAAAAATCAATTGAGAATGGACATCATGAAGGAAATCATTCGACCTAAAGCCGCTTCCATTATAGAAATTATCGCTAAGGGAAATTCCTTTTTACAAAAAGCATTATATACTATTCATTTAGGAGATTTTCTTTCTCTTGAAATGTCTAAATTATATGATGTCGACATTATGTCTATTGACTCTATTAATCATCTTAAAGGAGAACTGAAAAGATTAACTTAAAATAATACAGAGTACTGAGACACTTTGTACTCAATACGCTGTACTCAATACTCGATACTCAAAATGATACAAGCAGAATGGCATTTACATACCCTGAAATTTAAACAACCAAGCGGAACTTCTAGGGGTATATTAAAACAAAAGAATACTTGGTTTATTCAAATTTATGATGATACAAATCCTGAAATAGAAGGAATAGGAGAATGTGGTATGCTTAAAGGATTGAGTATTGATGATGTGCCCGATTATGAAAAAAAACTAGAAGAAGTTTGTAATAATATTGGCTATTATTTAATCAATCCTAAAGAAAAATTAGCGGATTTTCCTTCTATTTTATTTGGAATTGAAATGGCATTATTGAGTTTACAAAATGAAAATCCGTTCATTTTATTCCCTTCAGATTTTAATAAAGGTAAAAAAGGAATTGATATTAATGGCTTGATATGGATGGGTGAAAAAGAATTCATGTTTGAGCAAATTAAAGAAAAATTAAAAACAGGATTTACTTGTATTAAATTAAAAATAGGGGCTATTGATTTTGAGCAAGAATTATCTTTATTAGCTTATATTAGAGCACAATTTTCAGCCAAAGAAGTAGAAATTAGAGTAGATGCTAATGGGGCTTTCAGCCCTAATGATGCCCTTGAAAAACTATCCCGTTTATCCGAATTCGAACTGCACTCTATCGAACAACCTATTCGTCAGAAACAATGGGTAGAAATGGCCGAACTCTGCGAAAAAACACCATTAGCCATCGCATTAGACGAAGAGCTAATTGGTATAAAAACAAAAAAAGATAAAGAATTTTTGTTATCAAAAATAAAACCCCAATACATTATATTGAAACCTAGCTTAGTTGGAGGCTTTGCTCATAGCCAAGAATGGATAGACCTCGCCAAAGCTCAAAATATAGGTTGGTGGATTACATCTGCCCTAGAAAGCAATGTAGGATTGAATGCCATAGCTCAATGGACCTACACTCTAAGAAATGCAATGCCTCAAGGACTCGGCACGGGACAATTATATACAAATAATATCCCTAGCCCATTAGTAATTAGAAAAGCAAAGTTATTTTATGATAATTCTAAAAAATGGAGATTTTAGGTATATCAATAGACTACTAATTCATCTAAATATTCAATTTAATGTCTAATATCTCTTGTCTATTATCTTTGTTAATTCCTTAACAAAGTCTTCATTATAATATCCCAAATCAAAGTAGTAAAGGCAAAATTCTTATCATTATCCTCATAATGATGCCTCATGTGATGTACTTTCAACATTTGAAAATATTTATTTTTATAATTATAATTATGCGAAGCAAAATGCAACCAATCATAAAACATATAACAAATACCTATTCCACCCATAAAAGCATGTGCATAATGACCTGCAATTAAATAAAACAATCCCCAAAGGATAACAAATGCTACTAAACTGATAATAGGATGTACTAACATAAATCGATTATCATTAGGATAATCGTGATGACCGTGATGAATCGTATAAAAAAACTTCTTCCAGAAAGGATTTTCAGATTCAAAATGAAATAAATAACGATGCATAGAATATTCAAAAACCGTCCAAAATGCCACCGCCACCATCAAGCCTAAGGCAATTTGCCACCATAATACTCCCATATAAATAGCGAGTCCAATATTCAAGATGGCGACGGGGGTATATACATAAAAAACAATATGCGGATTATACACATAAAAACCTTTAAACATCTCATCCTCCACCCTATCTTCAGGCATATTTTTGTGACTTAGGAATAATTTTTCTTTTGCCATTCTAATTTTTATTTTTATTTTTAAAAGTAATTAATAAAGAGTTTTCTTTATTAATTTAATGTTTTTTTAATTTATTTGAATTTAAACGAACATAATTTTAATAAAAAATTTTGAATTTTAAAAATTTTTCATTTACCTTAGCCTTTGTAAAAATAATAATTGAAATGAATTTTAATCAACAACATCATCATCATTTTCATACTTGTCAACAGGCGAGGAGGAAGTGATATGTTAGTTAGATTATAAAAAAATATATTTCAAACCCGCCTGTTTAAGTTGCGGGTTTTTTTATTTTTACACATTTATCACAAACCCGTAATTTACTCAGGCACCAAATCAAATTAATGAGTAAATTAAAAATTGCCATTCAAAAAAGTGGGCGTTTAAATCAAGAGTCATTACAACTCCTGAAAGATTGTGGTATTTCTATTAATAATGGAAAAGATCAGCTAAAAGTAAGCGTTCCTAATTTTCCTCTAGAAATTCTATACTTGAGAAATTCTGATATTCCGCAGTATATAGAAGATGGTGTTGCAGATATTGGTATCATTGGAGAAAATTTATTTGAAGAAAAAGAAAAAGATATTCAAATTATTGAGTATTTAGGCTTTTCAAAATGTCGCTTATCTCTTGCTGTTCCTAAAGACATTAATGATAATTCTATTCAATATTTTGAAAATAAAAAAATAGCCACTTCTTATCCCAATACTTTAAAAAAATTCTTAAAAAATCAAAATATATCTGCTGAAATACATACTATTTCAGGCTCAGTAGAAATTGCTCCTAATATTGGACTAGCCGACGGTATTTGCGACTTGGTTAGTTCAGGAAGTACTCTTTTTAAAAATGGATTAAAAGAAACAGTTAAAATCCTAGAATCTCAAGCAGTTTTAGTCAGTTCTTCAAGTCTAAACGAAGAAAAACAAAATTTACTCAATAAACTCCTTTTTAGAATTCAAGCCGTTTTAAAAGCCAAAAAAGTTAAATACATTTTAATGAATGCTCCTATTGATAAAGTTGATGAAATTACAAGAATTCTTCCTGTTTTGAAAAGCCCAAGTATAATTCCCCTAGCAGAAGAAGGATGGTGTTCCTTACACTCTGTAATAGATGAAAATCAATTTTGGGAAGTTATAGACCAATTAAAAGAAGCAGGAGCCGAAGGCATTCTTATTATTCCAATAGATAAAATGGTAGTTTAATGAAAGTTTATAATAATATTAATAAAAAAGAATGGTCAAAATATACCGAAAGACCTCAGTTTGAAAATAAACAACTCACTAAAATAGTGCGTAATATTTTAGCTGAAGTCAAAAAAGATCAAGATGCTGCGCTTAAGAAATTCTCTTTACAGTTTGATAAAGTAGAAGTCGATTCTTTTGAAGTATCCAAAAAAGAGATTGATATAGCTTGTAATACAATCTCACAAGAATTAAAGAATGCTATTATTAATGCTAAAAATAACATTGAAAAATTTCATGCTTCTCAAGAACAAAAGCAACAAATTGTAGAAACTACAAAAGGAGTAAAGTGCTGGCGAAAAAGCATTGGCATTGAAAAAGTAGGTCTATATATTCCAGGAGGAACAGCTCCTTTATTTTCAACAATTTTAATGCTTGGTATCCCCGCCCAATTGGCTAATTGTAAAGAAATTATACTTTGTACTCCTTGTAATTCAGAGGGAATTATCAACCCTGCTATATTATTTACTGCTCAACTTGTAGGCATTTCAAAAATTTATAAAATAGGAGGTGCTCAGGCTATTGCTGCTATGGCATACGGAACAGAAAGCATTCCTTCTGTTTATAAGATTTTTGGTCCAGGGAATCAATACGTTACCAAAGCAAAAGAATTAGTACAACAAGAAGGAATAGCTATTGATATGCCAGCAGGTCCAAGTGAAGTTTTAGTGATTGCAGATGATAGTTCTGACCCTGAATTTATTGCTTCAGATTTATTATCCCAAGCAGAACATGGTGTTGACAGCCAAGTTGTATTATTGTCTAATAGTAAAAATATTATTGACAATACGCTAATAGCAATAAATCAACAATTAGAAGTACTTCCTAGAAAAGAAATCGCAAAAATTGCACTACAAAACAGTACTTGTATTTATTTTGAGGACATAGAAAATTGTTATGAATTCAGTAATTATTACGCTCCAGAACATTTGATTATTGCTTCTCAAAAGCCTCATCAATATATCCATAAAATTACTAATGCAGGGTCTGTTTTCCTAGGAAATTATACTTGTGAAAGTGCTGGGGATTATGCTAGTGGAACTAATCACACCTTACCAACAAATGGATTTGCTAAAAATTACAGTGGTGTTTCTTTAGATAGTTTTGTAAAAAAAATCACCTTTCAAGAAATATCAAAAGAAGGCATTCAAAACCTAGGAAACACTATCGAAATCATGGCAGAAGCTGAACAATTAATTGCTCACAAAAATGCCGTTTCTATAAGATTAAAATCAATTAAAAATGTTTAATATCAATCAAATTACGCGTAAAAACATTCAAGAACTCGTTCCTTACAGTTCTGCAAGAGAAGAATTTAGTGGTACTGCTAATATTTGGCTCGACGCCAATGAAAATCCTTTTGAAAGCAATATCAATAGATATCCAGACCCTTTTCAAAATGAATTAAAAGAAGTAGTTTCTTCATTGAAAAATATTAATACAAAAAATATTTTTATTGGAAATGGAAGCGACGAAGCAATAGATTTATTATTCAGGGCTTTTTGCGAACCATACAAGGATAAAGCCTATATTTTCCCTCCGACTTATGGCATGTATAAAGTTTCTGCTAAAATTAATAATATTGAAATTATAGAAATCCCATTATTAGAAAACTTTGAATTGCCTGAACAAGAGGATATTTTTAAAAAAATAGATACTAATGGACTTCTTTTTATTTGTTCTCCTAATAATCCAACAGGGAATATTTATTCATTAAATAAAATAAAATCAATAGCTAAAAATTATAATGGATTAGTCATAGTAGATGAAGCCTATATTGATTTTTCAAACCATCCTTCTGCTATTTCATTAATTCAAGAATATCCTAATATTGTAGTATTACAAACCATGAGCAAAGCCTACGGATTAGCAGGATTAAGATTGGGAATGGCATTCGCAAATGAATCTATTATTCAAATATTAAATAAAATAAAACCTCCTTACAATATCAATACACTGAGCCAAAAAGTCGCTTTAGATATATTAAAACAACCTTCAAAAACACGAAAACAAATTAATACAATCATTAAGGAAAAAAACAAATTACAAGAGCAACTTCTATCCTTAGATATGGTAGAAAAAATCTATCCTTCTTCTGCTAATTTCTTATTAGTAGCATTTAAAAATGCCAATTATATTTATAATGAATTAGTCAATCAAGGAATAATTATTAGAAATAGAACCCAACAAATCGACAAGTGCCTTAGAATCACTATTGGAACAAGTGAACAAAATGCTTGTCTTATTGAGAATCTTAAAAAATTAAAATAATGAAAAAAGTATTGTTTTTAGATAGAGATGGAACACTCGTCATTGAACCTCCTATTGATTACCAATTGGACAGTTTAGAAAAATTGGAATTTTACCCAGGGGTATTTCAAGGATTGTCTAAAATAGTTAGAGAATTAGATTACGAATTAGTTATGGTAACTAATCAAGATGGTTTAGGAACGGATTCTTTTCCTGAAGATACATTTTGGCCCGCTCATAATAAAATGATTCAAGCCTTTAAAAATGAAGACATTGAATTCGATGAAATATTAATAGATAGAAGTTTTCCAGAAGATAATGCTCCTACTCGCAAGCCACGAACAGGATTATTGAACAAATATATTTATGGTAATTATGATTTGGGAAATTCATTTGTAGTAGGCGACCGTGAAAGTGATATCGAACTGGCAACCAATTTAGGAGCAAAAGGTATTTTTATTGGTAACAATTCTCCAAATGCTGTATTAAGTACTACTTCTTGGGAAAGCATCTACCAATTTTTAAAAAAGCAAGAAAGAAAAGCACAATACCAAAGAAAAACCAAGGAAACAGACATTAAAATAGCTCTAAACTTAGATGGTAATGGTCAATCTTCCATCAAAACGGGACTTGGTTTTTTTGACCATATGTTAGAACAAATTGCTAGACATGGTAATTTAGATTTAAATATAGAAGTTCAAGGAGATTTAGAAATAGATGAACACCACACTATTGAAGATGTGGCACTAGCATTAGGCACTACTTTTTCAAAGGCGTTAAGTAGTAAAAAAGGCATCGAGCGGTATGGGTTTTTATTACCTATGGATGATTGTTTAGCTCAAGTAGCTATTGATTTTGGAGGAAGACCTTGGCTAGTGTGGGAAGTCGATTTTAAAAGAGAAAAGGTGGGAGAAATGCCCACCGAAATGTTTTTCCATTTCTTTAAATCATTTAGTGATAATGCTAAATGTAATTTAAATATCAAGGCCGAAGGAAATAACGAACACCACAAGATTGAAGCCATATTTAAAGCATTTGCAAAGGCTATAAAAATGGCAGTTTCCAAAACCAATAATTATTCTATTCCAAGTACAAAAGGAAGTTTATGATAGCAATTATTAAATATAATGCAGGGAATATTCGCTCTGTTCAAAACGCATTGCATAGATTAAATTGTGATTCGATAATTACAGACAATCACGAAATTATAGCAAAAGCTGATAAAGTAATTTTCCCTGGAGTAGGAGAAGCAGCATCTGCTATGAGTTATATTCAAAATCAAGGAATCGACCAATTAATTCCCACTCTAAAGCAGCCCGTTTTAGGCATTTGTTTGGGATTGCAATTAATGTGTACTTCAAGTGAAGAAGGCAATACTCAATGTTTAGGAATTTTTGATACGAGTGTCAAAAAATTTACTAATCATAAAATTGTACCACACATGGGTTGGAATAATTTTGAAAATATTCAAGGAGGTTTATTTAAGCAAATTGATAAAAATGATGACATGTATTTTGTGCATAGTTATTATGCTGAAATCAGTACAGACACTATAGCTACATGTAACTATATCGTCCCCTTTAGTGCTGCTTTGCAAAAAGATAATTTTTATGCTACACAATTTCACCCCGAAAAATCTGCCAATTTTGGAGAACAATTATTAAAAAACTTTTTAGAATTATGAGAATTATTCCTGCAATAGATATCATTGATGGCAAATGTGTACGCCTTTCCAAAGGAGATTATTCTACCAAGAAAATTTACAATGAAAATCCCTTGGAAGTAGCCAAAGAAATGGAAGACCACGGCATTCAGTATTTACATTTAGTAGATTTAGACGGAGCTAAATCCAAGCATATTGTCAATTATAAAATACTTGAAAAAATA
Organism: Saprospiraceae bacterium; assembly: GCA_020630455.1. GTDB lineage: Bacteria > Bacteroidota > Bacteroidia > Chitinophagales > Saprospiraceae > JAHDCE01. The sequence continues at coordinate 1,250 of JAHDBK010000080.1, read as the reverse complement.
AGTCAACAAACCCAATTAAAAATAGATTTTGGAGGTGGTCTCAAATCAACTGAAGATTTATATATTGCTTTTGAATCAGGAGCACATCAAATCACAGGAGGCAGTATAGCTGCCAAGAATCCCCAACTGTTTTTGCAATGGATAGAGTTATATGGAACTGAAAAAATCATACTCGGTGCTGATTGTAAAAATAGACAAATTAGTACGAATGGTTGGACAGATAATTTAGAAATTGATATTATTAATTTTATTAAATATTATGAAAAAAGTAATATTAAATATGTCATCTCAACAGATATAGACAAAGATGGAATGATGCAAGGACCTTCATTTGAATTGTATAAAGAAATTCTAGAAAAAAGTCAAGTCAATCTTATTGCAAGTGGTGGAATTAGCAGTATAGACGATTTAAAAACCTTGAAAAAAATGGGCTGCGAAGGAGCAATTATAGGAAAAGCCATTTACGAAGGATTTATCACGCTAAAAGATTTAAAAGAATTATGTTAAAAAAGAGAATCATACCTTGTTTAGATATAAAAGATGGCAGGACTGTAAAAGGGATTAATTTTGAAGGCATTCGAGATGCAGGAGACCCCATTGAATTAGCAAAAAAATATATTCAAGACGGTGCTGACGAATTGGTATTCCTTGATATTACTGCCACTTTAGAAAAAAGAAAAACACTCACTCAATTGGTTCAAAGGATTGCTTGTGAAATTAATATTCCATTTACTGTTGGTGGAGGAATTCAATCTGTAGAAGATGTACGAGCGGTTATTAGTGCAGGTGCAGATAAAATCAGCATCAATTCTTCGGCTGTTAAAAACCCTCAATTGATTCAAGAAATTGCTAAAGAATATGGCAGTCAATGTGTAGTCTTAGCAATTGACACAAAATATATCAATGATGAATGGAAAGTCTTTATTCATGGAGGGAAAAAAGCCACAAGTATCAATACAGTAGATTGGGCAAAAAAAGCAGAAGAACTAGGAGCTGGAGAAATTCTCCTCACATCCATGAATAATGACGGAACAAAAGATGGTTTTGCAGTCAATATTACTCAAGCAGTCAGTAATGGGGTCAATATCCCAGTAATTGCTTCTGGGGGTGCAGGTAAATTAGAACATTTCAAAACTATTTTTGAAGAAAGTAAAGCTACTGCCGCATTAGCTGCTAGTATATTTCATTATAATGAAATTTCAATCAACAATTTAAAAGATTATTTATTCAATCAGAATATTCCTATTAGA
>JAHDBK010000623.1 GCA_020630455.1 Saprospiraceae bacterium | reverse complement strand
TTTCATTCAAGACAGGCTTTTTATAAAAGAAAGCATAAACTAATAAAAGAAAAAACTCCTCACAAAATTCATTGCAAGGAGTTTAGTTAAAAGTAACTATAAATGTCAAAGATTATTTACATATTATTCACAGCCTAAATCGTCTTTAGACATAGGGTCATTATTAGGAAAACAATTCCCTGATGCAATAGACGAAGGAACATACCTCATCATATTATCATCATTTAATGCATTTTCAACAAAATCTGTTAATAAATCTATTTCATCATCTGTAAGCCCAAGCGGTCTAAAATCAGCTGCTAATTGAGATGAAGGAACGTGACTGTTTTCTGCAATGGCTTGGTTTTTATATTCAATCACATCTCTAACGCTTGTAAATGAAGCACCATGCCCATAAAAAGACATTTCTTTTAAACCGTATATTTGAGGGGTTTTGAATTTATAATCGTCATTTGCATCTAATGTAAAGCCTCCTCTACCTTTTCTTACATTTTCAAAATCAGGGAAATCTCCAAAGATATCTGCACCTTCTAAATCATTCATGCCTAATGCAAAAAACTCTTCTGAATTAAGGGCAGGACCATTGTGGCAATTCGTACATGATGCTTTACCAAAAAACAACATGGCACCTCTTTTTTGATTATCTGTAATCGCTCCATAATCACCATCTAACCAATATTGGAATGGCGATTCGTTGGCAATAATTGTTCTTTCATAAGCGGCTATAGCCAAACCAGCTGTTTCTAAAGTATAGCGATTAGACGCAGCAAATTCAGGAAATGCCATATCAAATAATTCTTTATAATATGAATTATTAATTAAATCCATATTAATACCCATTTTATGAACGCCTAGACCAGCAATAGCCTGAGTTTCTAGACCTTCATAACCTAAATTATTCTTTTCTTTAGGAGTACCAACAGTCCAATTGGCTTCTGTTCCAACATTAGGACCTACCGCACCAAACTGACCATTCCATAGAGATGTTCTATTATAAGCACCGTGTAAAGCTGTTGGTGTTCTTATAGGCTGAATATCCATTTGACTAACATCATAGTTAGGGTTTTTAATTCTACCTTCTCCTTTTATACCAAAACCAACTCCTCCATCTGCAATTCCTTGTCTAACACCTGCTTGAAAACAAGAACCCGGCACATGACAAGAAGCACAGGAATAGGTTCCTTCTCCTTCTGGTAATCCTGGTTCTGTAGCCAAACCAGTTTCAAAAAAAAGTTTTTTTCCTAATTGAACTTTAACATTGGTTAAAGGATTTCTAGGGTCTTGAGGAATCTTATTGAGTTCATGACTTTTGGGTAAAGCAAAATAATCTGCACTTCCCGTCAATGATACATCTTCTAATGCTGTTCTTAATTGCATATCTAAACCTTGACTTTCTTCTGTTCCATCACCTTGACAAGAACTCAATGAAAATAAGGCCACACATATAAGTAGAGTAAAGTTTTTGTATAGTATTTTTTTCATAATATATTAATTTTCATGAATAAATTCAAAAACTATGCCCAATTAATATAGATTTTTACATATATGTTTTTATTGAAACATATTAATAGTAATAATATTACAATTTAATTAAAAAATAAAAAAAACTCTTTATCATTTTCACAATAAAGAGTTTTTTAGGAATACCATCAAATAATGTTAATTAACATTAGACGTTATTACGAAAAGTTTTTTATGAAAGATAAATTAGTATTTTTAATTA
>JAHDBK010000079.1:7896-10882 GCA_020630455.1 Saprospiraceae bacterium | reverse complement strand
TATGCGAGTAGTATTATATTACACAGACAAAGGCGACACTTGTAACATCGTTCAAGATTACAAGGGCAACATCTACAACAACCAGCCTTTTAAGAATAGATTTCCGTTAGTAACATTTGATTTAAAAGAGGTTGAGGGATCGGGTTTTTTTGAGTTTAACATCTTCCATTTAGGTAAGATCAAGACTATCCACGGTACTAGAATGGATTTATTGTATAAGTATTTAGAAAGTGTTTATCCTGAATGAATTACCATAAGCCTAAATATAGAATTAAGAAATACGACAAGGGATATGTTTCAGAAGTATTGAAGCCTAGGTGGACTTTGTTTGGTATAAGGTATAAATGGACTCACTTTTTAAGTGTTTCTGGAATGTCGGATAAACCTTGGTATTTTTCAAATTATCGTATTGCGGAAGAAGAAACTTTAAAATATTTGAGTTGGGATATTACAGAAAAGTCTAACGAAGTTAATGGTACATATTTCCTATACACATAAAATTAATTACATGTTCCGTGAAAATATATAAAAAATGAAAATATGAAAAGACTAATCGTATTAACAGTATTTATTATAGCCTCTTGCGCAAGTACTAACCAATTACCTAGAAAGGGTGGTATATGTGTAACAACGGACAAAACAGATTCAGAGCCTAATATTGTAATTAGTTCGGGTAAATGTGCTAAGGATGAGTAAAGTTAAAATAGAATTGATTAACTGGGATTATAAATGTGCCGATGGTTGTTGTACTGATTATGGAACTAAAATAATAGTTAACGGTGTTGAAGCTGAAAATAGTTATGAGGGTGGTTCTGTTTATCAATCATTGGAATTTACTTTAAAACAATTAGGTTTTGATGTTGAAATTAATGAAAGCCATGAGTAAAGGAAAGTTTATACTTATCTACGTTGTAATAATTTTTTTCTTTGGTTGCAAAACGCAAAAGAAAGTTGTAGAAGAAAAGTTATCTATAATAAAAAGCGATATAACGCATTCTAGCGTTGAAACTATTAAACTACCACCTATTGCAACATCATTAACAATAAACGAGGTGTGCGACTCTATAACAGGCAAACCAAACGACTTTAAGCAAATAGTTGTAATAGGCAAAGATACTTTAGAGTTATCATTAGAGAATAACGATTTAAGATTAAAGGTCAATAGACTTGAACAGGAACTAAGTAAGACCGATTCTATTAACAAGGTTTTGAGCTCCGATAAAAGCACGGAAAGAATAGAGGAAAGCAAAACAACTACTACCTCTTTTAAAAGTATTTTAATAATGTTGATTCTAGCGTTATTATTTCTATTCAAAGAAAGAATACCGTTAATAAACTTAATTAAACTTTAAATGTTAGAGGAAGCAAAGCAAGATATTAAAAACAGGATAATATCAGAAAACGGAGAAGATTTTTATTACAACCTAATTGCCAATAGGGTTAAAGAATTACATCAATTTAAACTATCTGGTGATAGTGTATTTGGGAAAGATGATGAAAACTTTAGAAATGAAGTGATTAAATCTACACTTATAAAGAATATTGATAAGGAAGAAGAAAAGCAATTATATGAAATTGTTATTACCGAAATAGTGTTAGATGTTTTTTTAAGTTAAATAAGGTTTATGAGTAAAACAAGCAGATACCTTTACCCGCACGAAGCTCAAATGTTAGGTTTTGACATCAAGAAAAACGAAGTAGGACGTAAAAACGCAAGGTATCAAGTTAAAGAATCCGACTGGGAAAAAGTAAAGGATTCAAGAAACAGCGAAGAAAAGACCGAAACTGTAGTAAACGACTACAACGAGAAAAAGCCTTTTGTATTATCCGCATGGGGGGATAACGGTAGAATGATGGATATTGACAAATATTGTGAATACTATAACCTACCTAGAAATACTATAAGCTCTTACAAACTTGTTACACATACGGGCGTACCTTATTACAATATAGCCTACGGAAAAGTATCTACAGAAAATGAAATAGATATTGATTCTATTAAAAGCATTTTAAATAGTGAATTAAATAAAGTTTACTATTACGAACCTAAATCATTTACACAACCACAAGAAACAGTCCTTAAATGGGCTGATTTGCATTTTGGGGCGCATATAAGAAACCTTTTGCTAACGAAGGACTATGATTCAACTATATTAAGAGATAGTCTGTTACAATCGGTATTTCAAGTAAATTCTTTAGGGTATAAGAAAGTACATATACACCTAATGGGGGATTTAATAGAATCCTTTAGCGGTCTTAACCATATTAACTCTTGGATGAGCTTGGATAAAGACGAAGTAGGGGCAATGGCTATTAAACTTTGTACTAAATTACTACATGAAGTATTTTCTAAAGTAAAGAATTTAGGTAGTATTAAAATTGTAAGCGGTAACCATGACAGATTGTCAAAAAATAACGATGAGGATGTAAAAGGCGGAGCTGCTGAACTTATATCGTGGGGGTTAGAGTTAATGGGTTATGACATAGAGTTTCATCCTTATATAATTACACATAAAGTAGAAGGTATCAATCATATTAATTTACACGGGGATAAAGGTATCTCTAAAAAATCTACGGAAGACATACTTTGGAAGTATGGAGAAAAGGGCGTATTCAATTTTATATTTGAAGCTCACTTACATTCTATAATACAAAAACTATCGGTAAGTCAAAGAACTAAATTCAGAACGGTAAAAGATGACGCCTTAGATCATAGAAGAATGCATTGCCCTAGTTTCTTTACTGGTAACTATTATTCAGAGACTTTAGGCTACAATAGTAATGCTGGTTATGTATTGGTATCGGATAACGGTAAAGGTCTGCCTAACGTCTTTCAAATGGCTATATAAGCTATTTAATCAATAATTTAAAATTCGCTCTTATTTGCTTATATATGGTCTATAATGTACATAACCATTACAAGCACATTCAACCCCTTTTGAATAGTCTGGCTTAATGTGGTGTAAATGTCTATTACAAGAGTGTT
>JAHDBK010000079.1:0-7886 GCA_020630455.1 Saprospiraceae bacterium | reverse complement strand
TGAATACATACAGGTGGAGCATGTTTTATCATTTATATTTTCGGCTTCTTTTCTGCCTTGTTCGTACATTTGAAAGTCATTCATAACATCTATTTATTTTAAGATTTTCCAATTATTCCAAAATATTCTAAGAATATCAATACTAAAGCTATTATGAATATTATTCCATTTGCAAGAAAGGATAAGAAAACTATAAGCTGTCCATTGCCGTTTAACCAATTTATTAAAAAATTTTTTATTTTTTAATTCAAATCCATTGAATATTAAACCAATAATGCATTAAAAGCACCCCTACAAATAATATAATAGCTCCTAAGACCAATAATGCTATACCTGTGTAAAGTAATATCTCATGTTTTTCCATACTCTATTTTTTTTAAAATTAAATATAATTTACATAATCACTTGTTATTGTAAAGTATATTTTACTTATTTGATAAAATTAAAAAGGTAAATTATTAGTATCTATACCTTCTACATGAAATTTAACCCCGTCTATTAATATATAAGGTCTATGTTTCTTTACTCCGTTATAACTCATGTTATTATCTTTAGCGTAATTAGATGTTGTTTTTAGATTCAATTCCTGTGCAATATATTGAACCAAAACAGATAATTCTTTAACCGTATATTTTTCTTCTGAAATACCTTTAAATACCGTTTTTATTGACTCTTCCATTGGTTCAAAATTTTGAATTAAACATACTCAATTGTTGTAAGTAATTGCCTTATTTCGTTAATCTTTTAGTCAACCAATAAAAGCAAGTTAAAAACCCAGATTCATAGTAATTTACTTCGGTCTGCTTATGGTCTGTATTTAAATTATTACTTACTTTGTACATCTCAGAGTTTGCGTCTTCTATGGTCGGCAACTCCGTACAACACTGGCTATAATTAATATTATTAACTACTTTATCTTCTAACCATTTAACGTAGTCTTCTGTATAGTTAATCTTACCTTCTGTATCGTTTCTATATGGCTTATCCCTATCCTCGATGTAATCCATTCTTATTTGCAATCTATCTGTTTTCATTTGTTTAAATTTTAATCGTTAATAACACTAATCATAGCCTTAGCCGTTAGCTGCCATTAGCCTTTTTAAGAATTTCAATCTCTAATCTAAGTTTTTGGTTTTCTAACCTTTGTATTTCTTTCTTACGTTCAATATCTTGATTTAAGCGTGTAGCATAACTATAAGTTCCGTAGCCAACTACCGATAAAATAACGGCAGCTAACAATGTATATAGCAAATGCTTTCCGTAATTATTAAAATATTCCATTCTATTATTTATTTAAGTGTTATTAATTAATGTTTGTGCAGGCACTTGCCATATACTGTACGTTACCCACAATTAAATAAATGGGCTTTGTCAGGCGACCATTTCCAATCTTCGTTACAATCCCAAAACTTTATTATATTTTTACAATGGTCGCAAGGTGGCTCGCTATATCCTAGTTTTTTTGCAAGGTTTGTTATTTTCCTTGTGGTCTTATCAAAAAGATAGTCTATACAATCATCATATAGCCAATCAATATCTTGGTGTGTGTCTATATGCATTATTCCTTCTTTTCTACATTTTTCTATTACAGCCACCTTCCAAGAATGGTCTGTGTTTTTATGCCAACTTTTGTACTTATCTATTAGTTCTTGCATTTTAAGTATTTATTTAAAAGTGGGTAACACAGTATATAAAATATAGCTGTTTATTGCTCCCACTATGTTAGTATTCTATTTATTTAGTTCTGTTATTAATCTTTAGTTTGTACTTATTTATACGCTACATTCCATATACTAGGCACATTAGGTTTAATACTAACCTTTAATCTCCTCTATAAGTTCTTCAAATTTATGCTCTAAACTTTCACAATGCTCACACTCACAACCACCCCAAGCTACTGAATCTACTTCTACAACTTTACACCCTTGGGCTTTATAGTATGCTTCTTGTAATTTCCATTCAGCATCTATATATTTTGTAACTGAACCTGCGAAAGTTTTTCTGTTCTTACATTGTATTGCTGTCATTCCTTTCATAATATTTTTGTTTTTTTTATTAAAATTAGTTTTCATTTCCCGTACTAAAACCTAACAATGTATAACCGTCAGGCTTGGTTTCTGATTTTCTATTTATCTCTTCTTTACTCATAATTTTGTTTGTATCTAAAAGTTGATTTCTAATTCACGCCCGAACGGTTATACTCGTCCGTTGTAAACAATTAGTGTTTAGGTACGCATTCACTATAAACATAGTTTGCACCATCATTCCATCCTTTCTCATAATGTCTTTTACATTCATCACACACTAACTGCTCGCTATCGCTTTTACAACAACGTGTATAATTAATAGCTTCTTCCATCGCATCTATAATGGCTGTGTATAGATTTCTATCACTTGAAATCGAACCTTTATAATCATTCAATGCTAAGTGTTTAAATAATATTTCTTTACTTTTTTTCATCGCTTATTTTCTTATTTTAGTTATTATTCCACGCTACTAATCATACACAAATAATATTAGCAACAATAAAAATTATTACCCTTTCGCTGCTATCAATCTATCCAAGTTTTTCAATTCACTTTTATACCTGAAAGGTTTGTCAAAGTCGCCAATGTACTTTTTCACATAATCCTCTCTAATTTGTTTCAATTCTTCTACTGTCTTGTCTGCCAATCTTTCCATAATTTTAAAAGTTGCTAACAAGGGCTATAAATAAAAGCCTTTGTTAAGGTTATTTCTTTGAATCAATCATTTGTTATACGGCTTCAATTCATAGCCGTAGGCGTTAGCAATAATTACCAACCACTTTCAACCCATTCGCTAAAATAATCCTCACTCATAAAAGAGGCTCTATTACCTGCTTCGTGTAATAACTGTTTCACTACGTGGGTTGGTAACGTAGTGCTAACACTATGTATATTTAATTGCTTTTCAATATTATCTAAAGAAACCTGTGCTATTCTATCAAAAACAAAACCTGTGTCATTTTTAAATTTACTTTTTCGTAAAGCAAAATGTATTGTTTTTTTAATTTGTATTAAATCTTCTTCTTTCATTTTTGTTTATTTAAGTTATTGACCCACGCAACTAAAAATACATTTATTCATTGTAGGTAATACTACAAATCAAATTCAATCATTGGTCTAATTCTTTCGTATGATTCTTTATCATATTTTTCATTCAATGTAACTTGAATTACATCGTATTCCATATATGCTTTACCTCTTTGGTCTAAATGTATTTCAGCATCATACTTATCAAGTAAGGATTGTAATTCCTTTCTAAATTCCTGTTCTATTTTTTGTTCTTCTGCCATATTATTAGTTTTAAATCCGTACTACCTACAACAACGTGTATAATTAATAGCTTCTAAAGTCTTTTCTACACACTTATCTATTAAAATTTGGTCATAATAACCCTCTAATAGTAATTTCTTAACCTCACTTCTTACTTGTATTTTTATGTCTTTTTCAGTCATTTTTTTTATATTTTTTTAGTTAACATAACGCTACTAATCATAGCCAAATACGTTACCCCTCTTTCTTATCTTCTATCAACTCCTTCCAGTTACTAGGTAGAGGGGGTCTTGTTTCCATGTATTTTGTCAATATATGGTTTGCGTGTCCGTTAAGATTCTTTTTACCTAGTTTAATAAATGAATCGTATTCTAAAAAATCCTTTACTTCTTGTTCCACCTTTAAAGGCATCGTTATTTTTGGCATATAGTATATCTTTATTTTTGTAAAGGTACAATAAAAATAATGAAAATAAAATGTTTTGGTATATCTTTTTTCACTATCTTTGTTGAAACGAAAAACAAGTATTATGGAAACAATTTACTGGACTACAGAAGAACCTCATGTTGATAATATGGAAACAATGGAATATTATTTAGATGAAATTAATATGCTAGATATTATAATGGTTGATGGAACTTATGCGGAGGGTGTTAATTTAGAAGGTGTAAAATACGCTATTCATGCAAGCGGTAACGGAGATTCTTTTAATCATAAAATAGAGTTTGAAGAAATTCAATAATTATGATACGTACAACATCATTAAAGCATTATAAAGAATTAAAGGCTAAAGGAATTAACTGCCTATTAGTAACTAAAACAGATTTAAACAAATAAGATTATGAGCGTAGTAAGATGTACAGAATGTGGTAAAGAAGTAGATACCGATTTCACCGATGAATGTTGGTGTGAGGATATGATAATAAAAGATTAGCCCCTAATAAGGAATAACTTAATTAAGATGTTATGAACATAGACGAAGTAGTAAAAAAATTACTAGAGTATAAAGAAAAGCACGGTAATATAAAAGTACGTGTTGCTGGTAGTATTGACTATTGGGGAACTACTTATAATGAAGTAAATGAATATACTTTAAGACATGAAGAATCAACATCTTTAAACCCTAAGAAGTTAGAAAGAACAGAAGCTATTGTATTTTGTTTTGGATATGACTGTTAACCAACAAATAAAACAACATTAAACTATGGAACTAAGAGCAGAGGATTTAAGGTGTAATAATATTTTATTGGTAGATGACGGAAAAGGAGAACCGTACCAAATAACTATAAAAGGAATAAACACTATTAATGGTGGTCATGTGTACGATGAAGATGATTCTATACACGGTTTAGATTGTTTAAAACCTATACCACTTACAGAAGAGTGGCTTTTAAAATTTGGTTGGGTATGGAATAAAGAAACAAATACTTTTGAAAAGTACCCTAACGGAGATGCTAGGATGCATTTAAGTTTTAGAGATGTATCTAAATCTTATATGATGTTTAATTATGTCTTAAAAGCTAAAATTGCAGATAGAATTTATTATGTCCACCAATTACAAAACCTTTACTACGCATTAACTAAAAAAGAACTTCAAGTACTATAGAGGGTTAAGATGAATAATATGAATGTTAAAAAGGCGATGCGCATAACACCGCCTAATTGTTTAAATGGTTGAGTTGGCAACGACAACCGATATCAAATATACAACAAGAATACCTTGAAAACAACATGATTTTGCAACGTTGAATCAATTGCAATTAATTTAAACTATTTTAGATTTAAAAAAAATAATTATTTTTTAACCACACACTAAATATGTTGTTTTATTAGATTTCGCTCCATTTTCTCCCTGCTCTAATATCGTGATAAGTAGATTTTGATATTCCTAATTCTAAACAAAAATCAATAGCAGAACCATACTTCTTTTTGTGTTTTCTTATTTTTAAAATACTTTCTAAATCAAGCTTACAATTTGAATTTTTAAATCCCTTTTGACTAGTGGGAGTGTTCAATCCTTTTTCATAAGCGTGTAGCATATTTTCACTTTGAGTATTCCACTCTAAATTAACTAACCTATTATCGTGCTTAATTCCGTTAATATGATTAACCTGTGGCTTGTTTTCTGGATTCGGAATAAATGACAACGCAACCACTCTATGCATTCTAATAGATGTTTCTATTTTGTCTTTATATAACTTAACTAAAATATATCCAGCTTTAGACGGTTTTAAATATTTTATCTTTTCTTTTTTTAATCTAAATATAGTTTTACCTAAATCTTTTCTATAGAATGATTCATAAAAATCTAAACTTTTAAGTCTACCTAAATTAGATACTTCATAAAGACCTTCAAAATCTTTTACTGGTATCCAAATTTCTCCTTTTAAATCTTCTAAAGATTTGTTTTTCCAATAATCAGGAATGTTTACTTTTGTTGAACTGTTCATTTTAACTCTATTTTAAAGTGAATATTAGAAACCGTATCATGTTAGCGCATGGTTCGGTTTTGTTTTTATATTGCAAATATATTGCAAACATTAAAAGGTATATTTGTTAGTAATAGTAAATATAGGCTATGTGTATATGTCTGGGGGTCGAGTGGTCGCAGGTTCAAATCCTGTCATCCCGACAAACTTTAGAAGCCCTTATTTTATAGGGGTTTCTTTGTTTTTACCCTCTAATAAATATACGAAATTATCATCTAATTTTATGTAAAATTTGGTAGTAATTGGTAATTATTAGTACTTTTCATTGCAAATAAATTGCAAAAAACCAAACATGATAACGGCTGAAATAATACTTGATATAAGAAGAAAGGCAAAGAACGGTTATCCCGTAAAGATAAGGGTTTATTGTACTAAAGAGAAAATACACAAGTATGTAAAAACTGGAATATATCAGAACGGTAAAAAACTAAAGTTAGATTATAACGTTGCAAAAATAACTACGGAATCAGAAGAAAGGGTAAACTATTGCAATGAATTTGCAATGTCATTAAATGATTCATTAGAAGTGATGATTAACGGAATACCTAAAGAAAAAGAATTAGAGGTGTTTTTATTGCAAAAGAGAATTGAAGAGTTACAGAAAGAATCTGGTTTAGGTCTTATTGAGTTTCTTGAAACAATTGTAGAAGAGAAAAAAAGCAAGGGTATGTCAACCGATATGTATAGGCACACCAAAAACCAAATATTAAATTATATAGGTTCTGGTAACGATGTTAGATTGAATGCTTTGGATTATGAATGGCTTAACGGGTTTATTCACTTCAAAAAAGTAACGGGTAAAGGAAAGGGCGGTGTGGCTCAATATCTAACCACTATTAGAGCCGTGTATAAAGAAGCTCAAAGAAGAAAATCATTAGGTATAAAAAAAGACAACCCTTTCTTAGGATTGATTAAAAAGCCTAAAAAAAGAAAACAGCTTCCATATAAAATAGAACATATAAAAGCCCTTAAAGAATTTACGCCAAAACTAGGAACAACCAAAAGAGCTGTTTATATAATGCAAAGAAATATAGATATATTTTTATTTCAACTTGCAATAGGTGGTCATGATTATATTGAAATAGCTAATTTAAGATGGTCAAATATTACGGATAGGATAAGTTTTCAAAGGTTGAAAAACGATCATAGAGAAGATGGTGGGGAAACTATTAATAATATGTTATCAGAATTTTCATTATCAATTATTGAAAAATACGGAAACAAAGATAGTGAGCAAGTGTTTGATTTTATACCAGACCCTTTAGTAGATAGAAATAGATATAATAATTATAATAAGGTGGTGGGTAAATCACTGGGTAGAATATCGGATGCGTTAAACATTCCTAGAATTAAAACTAAATCTACACGTTATATTTTTAGAAGTTTTGCGGGTGAAATAGGTGTTTCTGATATTGTGGTTATGCAGATACAAGGTCATAGACCAGATGGGGAAACTTATAATTATCAAGGTTATTTAAGTAATGATGTAATTGATAGGGAGCATAAAAGGGTATTGGATTTATTTTTTTAACGCTCCCTATCTCTTTCTTTATAGATGGATTCTGTTAAGTACTTACCTTTAATACTTGATTTTTTAATTAAACAACCTTTTTCTTTTAGCCTATTTCTAAAAGTCTTATCACAACAACCTAAGATGTTAAGCACCTCTTTAGTTCCAGATAATCCTTTTCGGTCTAGTTCTCTCATTTCTTTAGCTTTATTGTAAACTAAGTCCATGAATAAGTCTTTTGTTATTATTACTGTCTCGCTCATTGTTGTTTGTAATCTTATTTAAAAAAGGGGGAACTGATTTATTTTTCTCTTCTTAGTTCAATATTTCGTATTTCTTTACCACAGCTAGGGCAATTGTTAACTCTTAATTTAGTATGTCCGTCACAGCTTTTTAACACAGGCATACAATAAACTTTTTGTCCGTTGTCATCTTGATAAGTAAACCAATCAAAGTGATGTCTCATTTTACCAAAGAAATCACAGCATTTAATAGTTTGTTTCATTTTATATTTTTTAGTTAATCACAAAAAACCTGCATCCTTATACTATCATCTTGAAAGTAATCCGTTTGATACTTCCTAGTAATCA
>JAHDBK010000078.1 GCA_020630455.1 Saprospiraceae bacterium | reverse complement strand
TGAAAAAAAACCTTATCACTTCTGTAAAGATTTGAAATATAATCAATTGAGGTAAAGTTGTAATGAATTTTCCGATACGGATGCGTATAATATCTAAAGTCTTTTGTCTTAAAAATAGAATACAGCTCAATCCTAGTCCTTATTTAGAGTTTATCTAAGTGTTTTCATGAAATTAATAAATCAAAAGGGCATTTAAGTTTAAAAAAAATCTTACTTTTGCCCTCTAATTTTTAAAAACGTATATTAATTAATATCAAAACAAGTTTAAACCTATGGAAAATTTGGTGTATATTTTACCCGTTTTCGGTCTTATCGGATTAGCTTATATGCTTTACCTTAATTCTTGGGTAAGTAAACAAGAAGAAGGAAATGAAAAAATGAGTGGCATTGCCAATCATATTGCAGAAGGAGCAATGTCTTTCCTAAATGCTGAATACAGAATGTTAGGAATATTTGCTGTTATAGCAGGTGTTGCTTTAACCGCTTTGTCCTTTGCTGTAGAAACAACGCACTGGTTCATCGTAATTGCCTTTTTTATTGGTGCAATTTTTTCTGCATTAGCAGGATATATAGGAATGAAAGTTGCAACTAAAGCCAATGTAAGAACTACTCACGCCGCTCGTACTAGTTTATCAACTGCCTTAAAAGTATCTTTTGGTGGAGGAACAGTTATGGGATTAGGTGTTGCAGGTCTTGCTGTTTTTGGATTAAGTGCATTATTAGCATTATTGTTCTTCTGGTTCATGGGAGGAGATTTCGCAGCTGGAGGTGGAACAAAAATGATGACTGTTCTTTTAGAAACATTAGCAGGTTTCTCTTTAGGAGCTGAATCTATCGCTTTATTTGCTCGTGTTGGTGGTGGTATTTATACCAAAGCTGCTGATGTAGGAGCTGATTTAGTGGGGAAAGTTGAAGCAGGTATTCCTGAAGATGACCCTCGTAATCCAGCAACTATTGCAGATAATGTAGGTGATAATGTAGGTGATGTAGCAGGTATGGGTGCTGATTTATTCGGTTCTTATGTAGCTACAGTATTAGCCGCTATGGTTTTAGGGAACTATGTAATCTCTGACAATGGAGGTGCTATCGAAGGAGACCAATTCGGTGGAATGGGGCCTATTTTATTACCAGTATTAATAGCTGGTCTTGGAATTATATTTTCTATCATCGGTACATTATTAGTAAAAGCTAATGATGATGCTAAAGAACCACAAGTACAAAAAGCTTTAAATATTGGAAACTGGACTTCTATTATCTTAACTGGTCTTGTGGCTTTTCCAATTATTCAATGGATGTTACCTGCTAAAATGCAAATGACTTTCTTTGGACAAGGTAAATTAGAGGTATCTAGCATGGAAGTGTTTGGTGCTGTTGTAGTTGGTCTAATAGTAGGTGGTTTGATTTCTTGGATTACAGAATACTATACAGGGCTAGGTAAAAAACCAGTTTTAGACATCGTACAAAAATCATCAACAGGTGCCGCTACTAATATTATTGCTGGTTTAGCTACAGGTATGATTTCTACGGCTTATCCAATTATTTTATTTGCAGGTGCTATTTGGGCAGCTTATGCCTTTGCTGGTTTCTATGGTGTTGCAATCGCAGCTTCGGCTATGATGGCAACTACTGCTATGCAATTGGCTATCGATGCATTCGGTCCAATCGCAGATAATGCAGGAGGTATTGCTGAAATGAGTGAATTACCTGAAGAAGTACGTGAGCGTACAGATATTTTAGATTCTGTAGGTAATACAACAGCTGCAACAGGAAAAGGATTTGCTATTGCTTCTGCAGCATTGACTGCTTTGGCTCTATTCGCTGCTTATGTTACTTTTACAGGTATTGATGGTATCAATATATTTAAAGCACCAGTTTTAGCTGCTTTATTTGTAGGAGGTATGATTCCTGTTGTTTTCTCTGCTTTAGCAATGAATTCAGTAGGTAAAGCTGCAATGGAAATGGTAAAAGAAGTACGTCGTCAATTCCGTGAAATTCCAGGTATTATGGAAGGAACAGGAAAACCTGAATATGGAAAATGTGTAGAAATTTCAACTCAAGCTGCTCTTAGAGAAATGATGTTGCCAGGTGCTATTACTATTCTTACTCCTTTAGTGGTTGTTTTTGGAGCTTATTTGATTACAAGTGATTGGTTATTGGCTGCTGAAGTATTAGGAGGTTATATGGCTGGTGTTACTGTGTCAGGCGTTCTTTGGGCAATTTTCCAAAATAACGCAGGTGGTGCTTGGGATAATGCTAAAAAATCATTTGAAGCAGGTGTTGAAATTGATGGTAAAATGACTTACAAAGGTTCTGATGCACATAAAGCAGCAGTAACTGGTGATACAGTAGGTGATCCTTTCAAAGATACTTCTGGCCCTTCAATGAATATCTTAATCAAGTTGACTTGTTTAGTTGGTTTAGCTATAGCTCCCGTAATTGGAGAATATAGCGGAACTCACGAACACGGTGAAAACGAAATTAAAAATGAAAGCATGATTGGTCAAAATGATGACCAACATTCTAATGATACTTATATTATTGATGAAAATAATTAATTTTATTTATAACATCTTTAAATTTTATAATATAAAAAATGCTTCTCTAAAAAGGGAAGCATTTTTTATTTATTAATAATAACAATCAATAAAGCAATTGCTAACTATTATGACCTAACTATTTGCTGTTAACTCAAAACCCTACTATATAAATCACTAAATTTATTATCTTTGCGGCAGTTTTTTAAAATAATCTTACACAATATGACTAAAATTAAATTTGGAACGGATGGTTGGAGAGCAATAATTGCTCAAGAATATACCGTCGATAATGTAAAAAGAGTAAGTGAAGGCACAGCTCTTTGGATGAAAGCTCAAGGATTTACAAAAGTAGTAATTGGACACGATTGTCGTTTTGCAGGTAAACTATTTGCAGAGACGACTACTCGTATCATGGGACTACATGGAATCAGGGTTAACTTAGCTAAAGGATTTGTTTCAACTCCTATGGTTTCCCTTGGTGTTGTAAAAACAAAATCTGACTTAGGTGTAGTCATTACAGCAAGTCATAACCCACCTTCATATAATGGTTTTAAATTAAAATCAGCTTTTGGTGGACCTACTATCCCTAAAGATATTGCAGCAGTTGAAGCCTTAGTGCCAGATACCGCTACAGAAGAATCATTACCTACTTTAGAACAAATGATGGATGATGGTCTCCTCAATTATGTAGACTTAGAGCAAATGTATATAGACCATGTTGTTGCTAATTTTGACTTGGAAGCTATTAAAAATTCTCACGTGAAATTAGCCTACGATGCTATGTATGGAGCAGGAATGAATGTAATAAAAAGGTTATTTCCTGATGCTCACATGTTACATTGTGATTATAATCCTTCATTTATGGGACAAGCTCCTGAACCCATTCATAGAAATTTAACGGAACTATCTGAAACTTTAGCCAATAATTCCAACTTAAATCTAGGATTGGCTAATGATGGAGATGCGGATAGAATAGGAATGTATGATGAAGATGGTAATTTTGTGGATTCTCACCATTTGTTATTGTTGTTGTTATTATATATGCACCAATACAAAAAAATGACAGGTAAGGTCATCGTTACTTTCTCCGTTACGGATAAAATGAGAAAGATGGCTGAGAAGTTCGGTCTAGATATTCAAGTGACTAAAATTGGTTTCAAGTATATTGCTGAAATCATGACACAAGAAGATGTTGTTGTTGGTGGTGAAGAGTCTGGTGGCTTAGCTGTAAAAGGTCATATTCCAGAAAGAGATGGTATTTGGATGGGATTATTAATCATGGAGTTCATGGCTAAAACAGGAAAATCTATTAAAGAATTGATTCAAGAAGTATATGATATCGTAGGAACATTTGCTTTTGATAGAGATGATTTGCACATTGATAATGATAAAAAATGGGCGATTATGGACAACTGCAAAGCCAATGCTTATACTGCAATGGGGAAATATGAAGTTCAAAAAGTAGAAAATATAGATGGTTATAAATTCTATTTCTCTGATGACGAATGGGTAATGATTAGACCATCAGGAACAGAGCCTGTTTTGAGAGTTTATGCTCAAGCTCCTAATATGGAAGGAGTAAGAGATTTGCTTTCAAATACTCATGCTACATTAGGATAATACATTACAACTTTATCACATTTAACTTGACCTCAGGTTTTATAATAAAGCTAAAGTATATTTTTTAATGTGGATTGGTATAATTTCTATATTTTTTAAAATTTATATTTAGATTGCCGTTAAATTTGTGTAAATTTAACGGCAATTTTATTTTTATTCTATTTTAATGCTAATAATAAAGAGTTCTCTTTATTAATTAATAAAAATCAAACTTATTATATGATGAAATATTTACTTAGTCTTTTTACTATTGCTCTTTTAACCTTTCAAATAAATGCTCAAATTTGCGATAATAATCGCTATATCAATGACATCTTTGAAGTAGTAGATAAAGAAACCGTTAAATTTGGAGAAAATGAGGATGGATTAGGAGTAAATCAAGAACTGTTTTTAGATATTTATACTCCTTCTGGTGATACCGAGACGATGAGACCTTTAATTATTTTAGCCTATGGTGGTTCTTTTGTTGGTGGAGAGAGAGGAGATATGGAAAATATGTGTAGGTTTTATGCTCACAAAGGATATGTAACAGCAGCATTGGATTATCGCCTTTATAACCTGTTACAAGGAGTGCCAGATTCTTCAAAAATGATGGATGTTGTTGTAAAAGCAGTAGCAGATATGAAAGCTTCTGTAAGGTATATGAAAAAAACAGCATTTGATGGGAATATGTATGGGATAGATACGACTAGAGTTTATGTAGGTGGTATTTCAGCAGGTGCTATCACGGCTTTACATACTGCTAATATTACAACGGATAATTATGATTCATTAACGGATTATATTCAAGAATTAATTAATGATAATGGAGGCATTGATGGGGATACTGATTTGCCTGGAGATTCTCATGCCTTCCATACATCTGATGTACATGCAGTAATCAATTTGTCTGGGGCATTACATAGAGCCAACTTTATAGAAAGTGGTGCTCCTCCAATAGTAAGCGCTCATGGTAATCAAGATGGAACAGTGCCTTATGGTTGGGGTTATGCGGTAGTATTTGGAATTGAAATCGCTACTTTACAAGGAAGTAGCTATGTACATCAACAAGCACTATCTGTAGGGACTCATTCCGAATTATACACCGTTGATGGAGGTGGACATGTGGAGTTTTATGGTGATGCAGTACATGGTCCTGCCATTGACAATATGGTAGTCGACTTTTTATATAGAGCTAACTGTAATCTTTTAGATAATCAAAATATTGATGTTTCTAATGAGATTAAAGTATTTCCTGTTCCTGCTTATGATAAAGTAAGTTTACAAATAGAAGGAAATGACATTCCTAATCATACTATTGAATTAATAGATGTAATGGGGAGAGTTGTTAGTTCTGTTCAGAATAATACTAATTATATTGAAATCGAAAGAAATCGCTTAAATGCTGGAATATACTACATCCACATCGAATTCGATGATAAAGATTATGCTCCTGTTAATAAAAAGATTATTTTTAATTAGGAATATTATTTTTTTGGGAATGTAAATAAAAAAGCAAAAATAAAGAAAACTCTTTATTTTTGCTTTTTTATTCATTTTTTTGATAGTGATATTTAAATTCCTAAAACTTGAATTATAGTATGAAAAGTAAAAATATTAGATTAATTACATTTTTGACAATTTCTCTATTATGGTCTTTAATTTGGTTTACAAAAAAAGAAACATTTTTTCAATACATTGATAAAATACCATCATTACAATTTTACTTACTGGGAATAATTCCAGTAATTGGTTTATTCATAGCTTCATTGTTTTTGAGGCATAAACATCAAAAAAATCAGATGAGTCTAATGGGAGGAGATTCATTTTTACCTTGGATAATAGTAAGTGTACCCATTGTAGTGTTGACTATAAATGGAGTACCAAACAGTATAGACATACACCCAAAATTATTTGGGTTTATTATAGGAAGTTTTACAATAACTTATGCTATAATGGAAGAATTTGGTTGGAGAGGATATTTACAAGAAGAACTTCTTGGAGTGTATAATAAATGGGTGGTTTATGTTCTAATTGGCTTGGTTTGGTATTTATGGCATTGGTATTTTTTAAGAGAGGGAAATAATCCTAAATTAATAATGATTCCTATTCTAATTTTTGCAAGTTTTGGAATTGGAGAAGTGGCAAAAAGCACCAAATCTATATTGATTTGTGGTGCATTACATGGATTAGTAAATATATTGCTTATATATGGCGTAATAGCTAAAAATATTTCTAATCAAGAAAAAATAATACTTTTAATAATAACTTTGATGATATGGATTCCAATCATTAAGAAAATGGAAAAAAAGAATACTGCTACTAACAAAAAATAAAAGAGCATAAAAAATGTTCATGTATTCAAATTGAACACATGAACATTTTATATAGATTTATAACAATTATTTTATAATCATTAACTTTTCTGTCAATAAAGTAGTTTCATTATTATCATTAATAATTAATAAATATGCTCCATTATTGAAACTAGACAAATCAATTTCTAGTTTTGAATGATTATCTAATGAATGATTATTGTTGATTATTTCTTTTCCTAAAAGATCATAGATTTTAATATTAATATCTTCAATATTGTTATTGTTAAGGATTTCGATATTAAGTATTTCTCCGTTCTTAACTGGATTAGGGTAAATTAAAGCATTGAAATCAGAACAAATTCCTTCAAGGTTGAATGAAACTATTTCAGAATATTCAAAAGTTTCATCTAAATCTACCATTTTCAATCTATAGTAGATGATTCTATTAGAAGAAATATTTTCATCAATAAATTGATAATTAGCTCCTCCTGAATTACTCCCATTTCCTATTATTTTTTTCTTAGTAATAAATTCAACTCCATCATAACTTTGTTCTAATTCATAATGAGAAAAATTGACTTCAGATTCAGAAGACCATTCGATGGATAATTGACAATCTTTAGGATTAATATTGAAACTAGATAATTCAACAGGAAGTACATTGCTTCTTAATGTAATAGGATAATCACCACCTAAGAAACGTTCACCTTGGTCTGCACAGTAACAATTAGTAAAGCTACTATTCGCTTCTGGCATAATTACAGCTGCAATTCCTCTTACAGGGTCACATCCTGTCCCTACTAATGTACCAGAGATGGATTGCGTTTCTCCATTTAACATTAATGGAAAGGTTAATGTAGCTTTGACTCCTTCTACTTCATCAATTCCATCTAGGGTAGCGTTAACACAATAAATATCTACTTCTACAGCAGTATTTGCATCTGCACCATTATTTGTTACCTCCAAAGTATAAGTATAAGTATCGGTATCTGTATTGTAAACTAGATAGCTAAAATCAATACTATAAGTTGGTTTTTGTAATTGAACACCAGTTAAAGAAGTCCCAGTATTAACCTTAGTAGTTCCACAGGTACTTAATCCACATGTCAAACCTCCTATTTCTGCTGTACTTTTTAATTCTAAATTAGAAGAAGAACATTCTAAATTGTCAGATGATACCACCTCAAAATTTATAGATATCGTTTCATTAATTACACCGGCAGGATATTTAAACATAACAACTTCTTTACCATCAATAGTAGTAATACCTTCATAAGTTGGACAATTAGTTGAAGTACAGTTGAAATTGCCATTATATAATAATCCAGAAGATAAAGTAACAAACAAAGTATCAGAACTACCCGTTGTTCCACCAGAGATTGTAGCATCTATTGATACTGTTTTAATATCAGAACATCCACTAAAAATATTGTCAGGACTCAAAGTCGCGGTCATAGAAGTACTATAAGGTTGAGTAGCACCATTAATATTTAAGGCAGAACTAATTATGGTTTCACCATTTCCTGTTGCCACTTCTGTACAAGGAGCAGTACCAAAAGTTTGAATCGATAATGGTTCTCCACTTGTCATATTACAAGTTGTTCTCATTAACCATCTAATAATTACTTCGTTTTGATTAGGGTTGGTTCCAGCACCAACTAATCCTTGACCACTACCAAAATTAGTAGCATCTAAATCGGCTAAATTAATATTCCAGTTAGAACCAGAAGCCGATGTTAAAATGGATTCTCCAGCGGCATCAACTAAACGAGGAGTATTTACTGCATCAACGCCTTCTACTTCAATAGTCGCACTATTAGGGACATATTCTAGACCATCACCTAAATTTGGAATTAAAATATCAAAATTAATATCATAAACTGTTGCGGCATCTGAACTAATAATTGTATATTCAACTGGGAATGGCTCACACATATCTACAATACTAGAACCATATGTACCAGCACTTGGATCAGACGGGTCACTTGGTGTGCTTGCTAAAGGTGTAATCGTAGCTGCTAATTGAGCATTTTGTGGAATGACTCTTACAAATGTTTGATTTCCACAGTCTGGTAGTTCTGCAATAGTAGTTGGATAACCATCACATGCCCAACCGTGTTCTACAATTAAATCGTCTTGTACACAAGAATTATAATCAGCGTAGATTCTAATCGTTTTACACAAACCTCCATTGACATCATCTGCTTCTACTAATAGTTTACCACTTCCTAAATCATTTACATTTACAGCTACTTCGCTTCCTGATGTTACATCATACACATTAGTTACAGTAATTCCTAAACTCGCAGAATTATCTAATATCAACCAATTATGTGAAGCATTGACACCTAATGTAGGATTACAAATTTCTACATCCCAACTAATTTCATCATCTACTCCTGATTGTATTTGATTCAAGGGTGTAGATGTAATTGATGGTTTTATAAAAGTAGTATACCAACCTCCTGGATGATTAAGTATTACTTGTTCATGAAGGCTTTCATCTGGATGCTGATAATGTCGAGTCACATAATAAGTATAATCTCCACTATAGAATCCTTCAGGAGTATCACATGTTCCAATAACATAGGGTCTGAAATATTGAGAAAAAGCACCACTATTCCCTATTGCTCTAGGGAAATAATCAGAACCTGGATATATTACCAAATCACCATTTGAATTATATGTATGGGTTGTCGTGATGGTATTGTTTTGGAAACCAGCAGTATGTATATTTCCTGTGAATTGTAATTCTTCTGGAATATCGATAACGACAGAATCAACTCTATGAATAGGTCGATATTCGTTAGGGAATCCTACAGCAACATTCATGTAAAATAATGAACGTGAATGAGGAAAAGCTTCTTGACAACCTACAATATTAGAAACAGAGTTGTTCGCTCTACCATGAAAATATCCAGAATAATAAAGTGTAGTTCCATAATCACTACAACCTCGTCTTACAGGAACATCATCATACATATAAAAACTTGCTCTGAATACTCCAACACTTTGATAAGTATTTGATGGCTCATGATTAAGAATTGCTTTTAGTGAAACAGTAAATGAATCGTTTTGAATACCTTCACCTAATAAATAAGTAGGGTCTACTTGTGTAATTGATGAGGATAAATCAATATTCCAATAGAAAGTCCCACTACCAGATACTACAGGAGTAGCTGTAATAGGAAAAGTATGAACAGGTCCTCCGTGAGTACCATCTAAATCATAAATAGTTATCTCTCCACTAGCAAAACTAAAAATATCTACTCCATCTTCAGGAGTATATTGAATTTCTAGATGCATATTATCAGAAATGGTATCATTAATAAAACCTTTTGCTTCCATCAATAAAGTATCATAAGGTAGTACTAATTTAGTATTATGTGTTCCTTCTGTTAATTCAACATGTGTAGTCATAGTATTATCTGTCCAACCTCTTGTAAGCCTTTTGGCATCAAAGCTTTTTGTTACCAAGCCTCTACAGCCTGGGTCTGGACAATGTGGAACTACTGCAAAAGATTCGCAATGAATGTCTTTTACCCAACAATCTGAGCATTCGTAAGTAGTTATAAAATCAAATTGTAGTGGATTTGAACCATCATGTTGGGAACAATCAAATATAAGAGGGAATGGAAACTCTTCGTATCTGTATCTATCTATTTCATAATAAATAGTATCATTAGACTGATACAAAGAGGGGCTATAAGAATTGTGATAGCTAGCAACGGTACCACTAGGGTCTAAAGAAACTCCAGGAGGTACTACTAATTTTACTATCCACGTAACATCTGTGCCACTATATACATCCCCTCCATTACAAGCTAATGCATTAGCTCTTAAATTGGGTTGGAGAACTAATTCAAAACTATCTCCATCTTCAACATCTGTTGGTCCTGATTTTAATGTAGGTCCAGTTCCATCTCTATCTATAAATACATATCTAAACTCTTGTCGAATAGGATCTTGGTTGACACCGCATTGATTCCTCCAATCAACATCTAAGGAAAAATGTTCAATATATTGATACATTGCATTCCCTTCTCCACAGTCATGATGAGAATTTACTAATTCAAAATCAAAACCAATGGTTACCGAAGCTCCTGGAGCTAAATCATCAAAATATCCGTCGCCGTCTAAATCCTCTAAACCAACACCAACACCGTCAGGGTCTGTTGTGAAATAATCAGGTCCGATATAGTCAACAGTTGAACCTGAATACCAACCATTTACTTTTTGAGTGCTTATTGGGTTGCCATTTAAAGTGAAATTTGAAAAAAACTTTTGGTTTTGCCATTCACTCCCCCACATATATGATTTAGTACTCAATTGGTCTAAAGTAGAAATAGGCGAACTATTACTTCTTAGTCCTATATATAATATTACATCTTTAGCAAAATCTTCAGGGTCGCTTGAATTATTTGTAACAATTGCACTATGGGTAGTAG
>JAHDBK010000622.1 GCA_020630455.1 Saprospiraceae bacterium | reverse complement strand
AAAAATACTATCTAATATTTTTAAAAAATCTTCAATAGTATTTATGCTATACGATTCCTCTTCAATTTTATCCTTTGTATTCAAGTAAATGGTATTAGGATGGGTATTGTGTGTATACTGATTATAATCTTGAATAATGATTGATTGATTATTAATATGAATATTATTAATATCATTAAAAAATTCAATTACTCCAAAATACTTTTTTAGCTTTTTTATTATAGAATCATCTAAATCTTGATGTATCATATATAAAGTCCAATCGGATGAAATTTTAGGGAATATACCCATCTCATACTGTGATTTTAAAAAGTCTTCTGGAATTCCAATATCTAAAAAATATCCTTTAGATATATATCCATAAAAGCTTAATTCTTGAACCTTAGCTTCAAAGAAGTCTTTTTCAATAGAAAACTTTTCAGGAAAAGTAAAAGATTTGAGTAAATCTGTATTGAATATATACAAGCCACCATTGATTAAACCTTTGTCTACAAATTGCTTTTCTTTAAATTGAATAATTCTATCTTTTGCTAAATCAACAGTGCCATATCTTTCAAATTCTTGCATAGGCTTTAATGCTAAAGTTACATCTGCATTATTTTTTATATGAAAATCTATTTGTTCTTGAATATTTACTTTGAAAAGAGAATCTCCATTAGCTATAAGGACTCTTTCTCCTTTGACATATTGTAAAGCATTCAAAATAGCTCCACCTGTTCCTAATTGGCTTTCTTCTATGGCATAGATTATTTCACAATTTTTATATTGATTATTAAAATGATTTTGAATGATTTCGTATTTATAACCTACAGAAAAAATAAATCTATTCACTCCGTTTTCAATCATTTGGTTGAGTTGATATTCCAAAAAAGGAACACCCTTAATTGGAGCCATAGACTTCGGTTTTTCACTTACTTTTGAGCGAAGTCTTGTTCCTAGTCCACCTGCCAAAATTATTGCTTCCATTAATTATAGTATTGAGTACTAAGTATTGGATATTTAATAACAAAAATTCTTTATTATTTAGGGAATAATCCTTGTTCTACTAGCTCACAGATTGTATGTCCAATTAACATGTGGCATTCTTGAATCCTTGGTGTATTTTTAGAAGGAATTTTAAAAATATAATCACATAAATCATTCATTTTACCACCATCTTTTCCACTCAACCCAATAGTAATCACTCCTTGAGATTTGGCTTGTTGTAGAGCATTGATAACATTAGGAGAATTACCAGAAGTAGATAGACCAAAAAGTATATCATCTTTCCTACCGTATGCTTTGATTAGTCTAGAATATATTTCGTCATAAGAATAATCATTGGCAACAGCAGTGAGATAAGATGTATTGACATGTAATGCTTCTGCAAACAAAGGAGGTCTGTCATAATAATATCTCCCTGAAAATTCAGCAGCGAGATGTTGTGCATCGGCAGCACTTCCTCCATTTCCACAAAAAAGCACTTTGCCATCATTTTGATACCTTTTTATGATTAAATTGCTAATTTCAACGATTTGTTGAAGCATATTTTTATCAGAATAAATTTGCTTTTTAAGCTCAATCGATTCTAAAAAATTATTTTCTACTATTGATAACTTGTCCATGTTTCTAATCCTTTATCTTGAAAACTATATCTTTGATGTGATACACCTATTTTTTCCAATGCTTCAATAACGCTAAATCTAGTTTGTCCAGGGCAATAAAAAATCATAAATCCACCACCACCAGCACCAGAAATTTTACCACCTGT
>JAHDBK010000077.1 GCA_020630455.1 Saprospiraceae bacterium | reverse complement strand
AAGAGCAATCATGGCAAGAAAAAAAATCGACATCAACCGCAGCATGAATGAAGATAATATGAAATTAAAAGTCTCTAATTTGAAGAGGATTTTAGAAAAAGTCTATGAAGGGGGCGGTAAAAAACGCATCGAAAAATTACATGCTAAAAATAAGATGACCGCAAGAGAGCGAATCAATTATTTGATTGATGATAATAGCGAATTTTTAGAAGTAGGTGCCTTGACTGCTTATGATATGTATGAAGAATACGGAGGATGCCCGAGTGGGGGAGTGGTCTGTGGAATTGGTTATGTCAGTGGGAGACAATGCATGATAGTTGCCAATGATGCCACCGTAAAAGCAGGGGCATGGTTTCCTTTAACAGGAAAGAAAAACCTAAGAGCCCAAGAAATTGCTATGGAAAATCGCTTGCCTATTATCTATTTAGTAGATAGTGCAGGAGTATTTTTACCGATGCAAGACGAAATCTTTCCAGATAAAGAACACTTTGGAAGAATATTTAGAAATAATGCCATTATGTCTAGTATGGGCATTCCTCAAATTGCGGCGATAATGGGTAGCTGTGTAGCAGGAGGTGCTTATTTGCCAATCATGTCAGACGAGGCATTGATTGTAGATAAAACAGGGTCTATTTTCTTAGCAGGACCATATTTAGTAAAAGCAGCTATAGGAGAGACGGTTGATAAAGAAACACTAGGAGGAGCAACGACTCAATGTGAAATTTCAGGTGTTACCGATTATAAAATGCCAGATGACCCAACTTGTTTAGATACCATTAAAGACTTAATAGATAAGATGGGGGCTTTTGAAAATGCAGGTTTTGATAGAGCAGAACCCAAGGAGCCTAAATTAAATCAAGAAGAAATTTACGAACTATTCCCAGATGATTCTACCAAACCTTATGATACAATGGAAATCATCAAAAGATTGGTGGATGATTCTAAAGTTACAGAATATAAAAAAGGGTATGGACAAACGATTAGATGTCTTTATGCAAGGATAGATGGTTGGTCTGTTGGGATTGTAGTCAATTACCGCCAAGTAGTCAAAAATGCCAAAGGAGAAATGCAGTTCGGCGGTGTGATTTATTCAGATTCAGCAGATAAGGCGACTCGTTTTATTATGAATTGTAACCAAAAGAAAATACCATTGGTCTTTTTACATGACGTAACTGGATTTATGGTAGGTAAGCGTTCTGAACATGGTGGTATCATCAAAGATGGTGCTAAAATGGTAAATGCCGTTTCTAACTCTACCGTTCCAAAATTCAGTATCATCATGGGTAATTCTTATGGTGCTGGAAATTATGCCATGTGTGGAAAAGCCTATGACCCTAGATTAATATATGCTTGGCCTACGGCTAAAGTAGCAGTAATGGGTGGTGCTCAAGCCGCAAAAGTATTATTGCAAATTCAAACTTCTTCAATGAAAGCTAAAGGGCAAGAACCTTCACAAGAAGAAACGGATGCATTATACAACAAAATAAAAAATCGCTATGATAAACAGACTACTCCATATTATGCCGCAGCTCGACTATGGGTAGATGGTATTATTGACCCTCTAGAAACAAGAAAGGTCATATCTATGGGTATCGAAGCAGCAAACAATGCTCCAGTTGCTAAATTTAATCCAGGAGTGATACAGACTTAAAATTTGTTTTTTTAATAATTAATGTGTTAAAGTTAGTATTGAATAAATTTAAAAAAAATTTATTCAGTTAATACTATAGGATTAAACCCAACTAACTTCCATACTTTAAACGTCTATATAACTATAATGCCTAATCAATGATATAATTTTTTTGTTTTAGATAAAGAACTTTTTTTATCTTTTTATTATTTTGTAAATTAATATCAATATGAAAAAATCATTTCTGTTTATTTTATCTATTTTTTTTCTATCATCTTGTAAAGAAAAAATTAATGATGAGTGTACCTATACTTATGAAATTAATCAGCCAAAAGGTTATGATTTAAGTTCTATAAGTGAAATAAATTATAATGGATTTGTGAAATCATTTCAATTTATTAACAATCAGGTCGGATATGTTTTAATGACAAACCCAAATGGAAGTTATGCTGAAGTTTTAAAAACTACGGATGGAGGACTGACGTGGACGGATATGAATTTAGCGTATAGACACTTTTCAAGAAATATGGTTTTTAAAGATGAGAATATAGGCGTCATCACAGTACACGATACTTCTGGTTGTCCGCCTCCTAATTGTGAGCATAAATGTGTAATTCTAAAAACGGAAGATGGTGGTCTTACATGGGAAGAAATAGAAATTCAAAATTTAAAAGGTATTTTATATCATCCACAATATGATAGCCAAGGAAATTTATATGCTCTTTTAGGTTTTGATGGTCAATATACAATGGTGAAATCTACAGATGATGGAGATACTTGGCAAGAATTTTATAGATCAGACCATCTTGGTTTTTCATTACTTACCTTTAGTTATAAAATATTCGATGATAAATTCTATATTTCAACAAGGGATAAGGACTTATTGGTTATTGATTTAAATGGAGAATACGTAAAAACAATATATGTAGGTAAAAGAAGTTTTTGGGATGTTGAAATTATTGATGAAAATAATATAATAGTAGTAGTTGAAGATGTATTAAAAACAATGGATGGCGGTGAAACTTGGGAAACAATTTATAATCGAAGTGCTAGAGTGATTGGCTTTAACTCTGTAAATGAAGGTTTGATGATATTGAATAAAAGTAATTGTGAAGAAACAGATGTTTATCAAGTTAATGACTTAATAGCTTCAACATCAGATGGAGGATATACTTGGACGGAACCTAAAAAATCAACTACGAATTTAATGAGCGATTTTGAAGGAAGCCAAAAAATGTCTAATAACTTATGGTATATTATGATTGGAAATCAACTAATGGAAATCAAAAAGTAACTCTTGTTACCTTATTCTATAATCTATTAATGTAATTTTGTGTTATATCTTTATCAAATATTATAGAATATGGAATATTTACATTTTTTTATTGGTAAACTATCTGGTTTTTGGTCTTGGTTTTTTTCTGAATTGACTAGACCTGCAATTAATAACTATTATTATTGGTTTATAGGAGTATCTATATTCTTTTTTATTTTAGAAAATATCAAACCATGGAGAGAAAAGCAAGCTAGGTTTCGCAAAGATTTTTGGTTGGACACCTTTTATATGTTTTTCAATATCATGATTTTTGGTTTACTTGGGTTTACGGCATTTTCAGATACCTTCGCATTGTTATTTAATGATTTTCTAAAATGGGCATTTGGGATAGAAAATCTATTGATGGTACAATTGGATAAATTGCATTTTATTCCTTATTTATTATCAATGTTCATAATTAGCGATTTTTTGAGTTATTGGGTACATCGTTTACTTCATAGAGTGCCTTGGTTGTGGGAAATGCACAAGGTTCATCATTCTGTAGAACAAATGGGTTTTGCTGCTCATCTGCGTTATCATTGGATGGAAAATGTAGTGTATAAATCTTTAAAATATATTCCCTTGACTATGGTAGGTTATGGACTTCAAGATTTGATGTTTTTATATGTTTTTGAATTGGCTTGGGGACATTTTAATCATGCTAATTTCACCATTCCATTAGGACCTTTAAAATATATTTTTAATAATCCTAAAATGCATATTTGGCATCATGCAAAAAAATTACCTGATGGTTCTTATGGTGTTAATTTTGGATTGACTTTGAGCATCTGGGATTATATTTTTGGTACTGATTATATTCCTCATGATGGAAGAGATATAGAACTAGGTTTTGATAATGTTGAAGATTTTCCTAAAGATTTTGTAAAACAACAACTCAATGGTTTTATCACTAATAAATAGTAATGAGTATTGAGTAAAAAGTATTGAGTATAATTTAAAGTCTAACTAAAAAATGGTTGATTTATTATCATATTCTGAACAATTAAAAATAAAAAGAGAAGAAGGAAAAAAATGGATATGGGATGATATCCGAAAGAAATGGTATGTGTGGCAACCAGAAGAATTGGTGAGGCAATTATTAATATTATTTTTAATTGATAATAAAAAATATAATAAAAATAGAATTAAAGTAGAAAAGGCTATTCAAGTAAATGGGCAAGAAAGACGATGTGATATATTGATTTATGATAAGGAAATGAAACCTTATATTCTAGTAGAATGCAAACGTCCTGAAGTAAAACTCAATCAGAAAGTAATTGACCAAGCGGCTATCTATAATATTGCTTTACAAGTTCCTTATTTAATTGTTTCTAATGGTATAGAAAATTATTGTTGCCAAATTGATTTTGAACAAAAAAATTATGATTATTTAGAAGACTTCCCTTTACCAATCTAATAAATGCTGATAGACTAAATCAACGGGCAATCCCATGATATTGCTATAAGTCCCTTCTATTTTAGCAATTTTACATAGACCAATCCACTCTTGAATAGCATAGGCACCTGCTTTGTCAAAAGGTTGATATTTTTGAATATAAAAACGAATTTCTTCATCACTAAGCTCAAGGAAGTGGACTTTTGAAATACCAGAAAAAGAAACTGCTTTTTCTTTAGACATCAGACAAACACCAGTGATGACTTGGTGAATATTCCCAGATAACTTACTAATAATCTCAAAGGCATCTTCCTCGTCTTTTGGTTTCCCATAAATGGCATTGTCGAGTAAAACGATACTATCGGCAGCTAGTATGATTTCATCATTAGTAATGAAATTTTTAGCAGCATTTGCTTTTTTAATGGCTAAAAACTCTGCTACATTTTCTTTCTTTAAGTCTGCTGGATAATCTTCGACAACATCTGGAATTTTGATTTCAAATTGAAAACCCACTTGTTCTAGTAACTGTTTTCTCCTAGGAGATTGAGAAGCTAATATGATTTTTTTATTAAAAATATCCATTTATTTTAGTACGTCTTTTATTTTTAAAAATGTAATATCGCCATATTGTTTTAAGGCATCTAGGTCGATATTGTTTTTATTTCCGTAAATTGTAATCACAATGGCTTCATTTTGAAGATGATTTTTATAAAAATCCATAATATCATCAAATTTCAATTGAGCATAATCGTCGTAAGCCAATTCTTGTGGACTTTTTTCAAAAGATAGTTTTTTTAGATAATCAATCGTTTCAGATTTTGTTCTAAAAGCAATATTGTTTGATGCATTTTTTTGTTCTAATGTAGTAA
The DNA here is from genome assembly GCA_020630455.1 of Saprospiraceae bacterium. GTDB lineage: Bacteria > Bacteroidota > Bacteroidia > Chitinophagales > Saprospiraceae > JAHDCE01. The sequence goes on along the minus strand of JAHDBK010000077.1, from coordinate 5,807 downwards.
TGATTTCAGAAAGTTTTTCTTCTTTTTGAGGCAAGTTTTGTAATATATCCATCATGACATCAATGGCTTCATTAGTCTTGTCAGATTGACAAGCAACAAAAGCATTGAATAGCGAATGGTCTGGGCTATCTTTTTTATTATTTACAAAATAAAAATACCTCGCCCAAGCAGAATAGGCCAAAGAACGATACTCTCTAATTTCTTGAAGTACCAAGCCTGAAAATCCATCTCCTATATAAGTGTTGAAAGCTTGATATAAAGAATATTCTTTATTATTATACGGTTTTCCTTGAATGTAAAAATACACTTGACTTTGTAAGGCTTTTTTATTGTGTATGATATAAATAGTATTTTTATCATAATGTTGAGAGACTCTAGGAGCATTTTTTTCTCTTATACCAGAGGTACTTAAAGTATAGTTTTTTTGAATGCTTTCTTTGATGTATTCGATGTCATTATTTCCAGTATAATGAAGCGTAGCAGTATGGTCAAGCGCTTTGCTTAAAGCTTCTTCGGCATCTTGTATGTTTACATTTTTTATATCTTTTCTAGAGTAACGATTGATATAAGAAGAAACATTACCATATATTACAAAATACCTCATTGCATTACCTACAGTAGACGGTGTTTTCTTTTCTACTTGTTTATCAATTCTCATTTGTTTAGCAATGATTTTTTTAGCTTCTTCATTCAATTCGCACTGATGGATAGTTTGATTAAGCAATTGTAGGATTTCTTCTAGGTTTTCTTCTTTTCCTTTTATAGAAATACTGAGGTAATCCCGTTCCAATGCAATTTGGTATGTTGCTCCTAGATTATCCCATTGTTGTTTTAGAGATTGCATACTTTTATTCTTGGTACCACTATATTTCATCAAGGCAATTGCCATTTTCAAATTATTGTTGACTTCCTTACCTATTTCATATTTTATTTTTAATGAAAATATATTATTAATAGGATTTCTAGTAATATATAGGTCGTTTTTTCTACCTAATGAGATATACTCAGCATCATTTTCAAAATCTAAAAATGATGGTTCAATATTTTGTTCTTTAATACTCTTAAAATATGTTGCATATTCTGATGTTTTTGTATTATTGGGTTGTAATGCTTTATAAGGCGGTTTTTCTAGTTTTTCTTTTTTAGGAAATCCCATCTTAGAATAAAGAGCAAGGTGATTTTCATTTAAATATTGATTAGCAGCAGCTATAATGTCATTTTTATCAATATCATTTATCTTTTCTAAATAATTTAAATAATCATTCCATTCCCAACCCCTATTAAATGCTTCGCCAATAGCAATTCCTCGTTGTTTATTATTCTCAAGATTCATTTGCATTTGGATATATAATCTATTCTTAGCACCATTGAGTAATTCTTCATCAAAGTTGCCACTTTGTAGATGTTTAATAGCATTGAAAATGAGTTTTTCGGCTTTATTGAAAGATTGAATAATAATTTTAGGTACAAAAATAATATAAGTAACACCATCATCATTCATAGCATCTTGAAGAGCCTCTACATAAAGGATATCATTTTTTAATACTAATTCATCTAATAAACCCGTTTTTTGTTGATTAGAAAGCATAGCAGTCATTACCTGAATAGCAGCATAATCATCGTTTTTTACACTGCCCGTTTTGAAGGCTAATACACCCGCTTTTAGAGGTGTGTATCTTACTTTTATTTCTTTTTTGCCTTCAAACTTTTGAATTTGATAATTTGGAAATTCAGGGATGGGTTTTGATTTCCATACGCCAAATTTTTCTTTAATAATAGGAATAATTTCATCACTATTAAAATTTCCTGTAAGGATGAGTGCCATATTGTTGGCTACATAATAAGTATTGAAAAATTCATACATCTTCTCTAATGATGGATTTTTGAGGTGTTCAGTATCTCCAAGAGTTGTTTGAGTTCCATAAGGGTGTGGAGCAAAAACCTCTTTCATAAATGTTTCAAACATGCGATATTCAAAATTATCCATTGCCCTGTTTTTCTCTTCATATACGACTTCTAATTCTGATTGAAAAGACCTAAAAACAGGATTTTGAAACCGATGGGCATAGATGTCTAACCATTTTTCTACTTGATGAGTAGGAAAAGAATTGTGATAGAATGTCATATCTGGAGAAGTAAAGGCGTTAACACCCGTTGCACCTATGCTTTTTAATAATCCATCAAAATCGTTAGGTAAACTATACTTTGCAGCTTTTATTGCTTGAGAATTAATTTGTTTTTGAATGTATTCTCTTTTATTTTCATCCTGTGTCAAAGCCAATTGCTCATACCAATAAGTAATGGAGTCAAGGTGTATTTTTTCTTTTTCATAATTCCAAGTACCCATTGATTGAGTTCCTTTAAAAAGGAGATGTTCCAAATAATGTGCAATGCCTGTGGCTTCGGCAGGGTCGTTTTTACTCCCTGCATTTACAGCGATAGCACCAAAGACATTTTGTGCAAATTGGTCTTCATTGAGATAAACTTTTAGACCGTTTTCTAGTGTAAATTGCTTGACTTTTAAATGCTCGTTTTGGCTATATAAATGAAAATTGGAAAAGATTATTAATAATAAAAATAAGTGTTTTGTTCTGTTGCTAATCATAAAGTCAATTTTATATAGAGGTATTAAAATTATGGTTTAAAAAGGATAACCAATAGCTAAATTAAAGTTTCTTTTTTGTCTAAAACTGAGGTTTTCTTGCCAATAATTACCATCTTCACCAGGATAGTTATAACGTAGAGGATAACCCAAATCGAATCGCATAATAAAATAAGTAAAATCCAAGCGAATTCCTAATCCTGTACCAATAGCGAATTGTTTCCAAAAATCTGGGCTCAATTCAGCATTTTCTCTACTATCAGCTTTGAGTAACCAAACATTACCTACATCTATAAAAGTGGCTCCATCAATCAACCAAAATAAATCAAAGCGATACTCTATGCTTCCTTCCAATTTTAAATCTCCTGTTTGATAAAAAGGGACTGTTGTATTGTCAAGAGTACTAAAGTCATAATAACCACCAGGACCTAATTCACGAATGCTCCAAGCCCTGATACTATTGGGGCCTCCAACAGAAAACTGTTTGACATAAGGTACTTCTGTTGAGTATCTCCCTAGAGGAAATGCTATACCTATAGCTGACTTCATTGCCAATTCATTCTTTAAATTGAATTTTTTTGACCATCTTAAGTCAGATTCCCATTTCATATAATGAGCATAGGAAAACCTATCAAATAATTGCCATTCTTTATCTGGTGAAAAAGTCCTATTCAAAATCAGTTCTTCTAGACCAGAAACTTCTCCAAAAAACCTCAATGACCAGTTGTTTTTTTCATTTTTTGGTCTACCTTGATACGAAAGTTGTATGTCTCTAAATAATAGACCTGTAAATAATTGATTTTTGAAACTATTTTGAAGAAAGACATTATCTACTAGTATGGTATCAAATGCTTGTGCCGTCTCGGGATTAAAATAATTAATTCCCGATTGTGTCATATTGATTCGCCATCTTGAGTTTTTTGGATTAAAAATATATCCAGCAGATGCTTCAAAAGACTGATAATCATAAAAATTAAAAAGAGATACATAAGAATAACCAATATCCATTTTAGTTTTAGCAGTTTCAGATATATGTTGAAATTGATGTTCTGGTAATATTTTTAAAGCTTTCATAAGATGAAATGTACCAATGTAATCTACAAATTTAGGTATCGCCAAACTACTCCTAGCATTTACATCTACAGAATTAAAAATTCTAGTACTATCTCTTAATGCGACCTCCAATCCAGCTTCTAAATCAACGGTCAAAACTTCAGCACCATTGAATAAGTTTCTATTCCTATAATTAGAACTTACATTGGTGCCAATAGATAAATTCCTAGCAGTATTGGTCGCTGTGGTAAACTCTAAATCATTACTCAAAGCCATTCGCTCATAGGAAGGTAATAAAATTTTGAAATCTACAACATTTGATAAGCTGTCATTTTTTGTGGTTTTAATAGAAATAAATTTGTAAATACCCAAAGTTGATAAACGATTTCTAGTCGTTTCTTCATTTTCTAAACTATATACATCTCCTTTTTTCAATTTGATATTTCTTTCAAGAATGCTATATCTTACTTTGGGATTTCCTACGGTCATATAAGTTACTCCATTTATAGTATCATCAACCTCGTAATAATTTTCAAGGTGAGGTTCATAATTAGGGTAAACTTTAATATTTCCTATTTTAAATTTTTGGTGTTTGGTAGAATCAGTAGGTTGTAATACTTTGAGAGTAGCTTCTACTACATTATTATCATAAAAAGTAGTATCTAATTCAATAGGTGAAATATAATTCTTTCCAAACTCATAATATCCTTCATTCCTAAGTAATCGTACTAATCGACTCACTTCTTTATTATAATTGTCAATATCAATTCCTTCGCCTGTAATTAAAAACCGATCTTGTGGATTTTGATTTATTAAATCATCAATGATACTATCATTAGACTCATAATTGATTGCTCCAAAGGTATATTGGTCTTTTAAATGAACGCTATATGTATTGTAAACATAATGCTCGTCGTTCTTTTTTTCATAATAAACATAGGCATCAAAATAACCTTTGTGGTGAAGATAGTTTTCCATTGCAGCAGCCGTAGCATTACTGAATTCATCTATATGAATGGATGGTTCTTCCGCTAAAACTCGCCTTACCCAGTTATTCCATTTAGTAGTATCTGATGGATCTTGATTTTTATAATAAAACCAAAGACGGGTTTTAAACATTCCTAAAAATTTGGAGTTGGGTTCTTGTTTGTAAAAATTAGAAAGGTCGTAAATTAAATCGGTTTTGTTTTTTACTTCTTGGTCAGAATGAATTTTTATTTGATTTTTTGCTACTAATTTTTCTCCTTGTTTTAAATATTTAGTAGTATTACAACTCCATGATTGTAATATGATTATTACAAAAAAGAAAAAAAATATTATATTTCTAAATGAGAGCAATTTTTAAAACTTGATTGATATTTATGTTATCTAAAAATAAAATCAAATATATTCAATCCTTACAACGAAAAAAATATCGTCAAAGGTATAATAAATTTATTGTTGAAGGTACTAAAATGTTAGATGAAATATTAGTAGAAGCAAAAAATGACTTGCAATTTATCATCTGTACTGAAAAATATTTTAAAAATAAAGAAAATTTGTTATCAAATGTAGAAGTTCAGATTGTTTTAGAAAAAGATTTGAAAAATATTTCTTCTCTAAAAACTCCTCAAGAGGTTTTGGCTGTTATGGAAATTCCTTCCTCAAATATAAACGAACAAATACTCAAAAATGATGTCTCTATCTATTTGGATGCTATTCAAGATCCAGGTAATTTAGGAACGATAATTCGAATAGCAGATTGGTTTGGTATTCATCATATTTTCCTTGGAGAAGGTACAGTAGATGCATTTAATCCTAAATCTATTCAATCTTCAATGTCTTCTTTTTTTAGAGTACAACTTATTAATACTAATATCAATGATTTTAAAAATAATTATCCTGATTTACCCATTTATTTAGCCGATATGAATGGAGAAAATGTATACGAACAAACAATAAAAAAAGGACTCGTAGTTATTGGAAACGAAGGAAATGGTATTTCAAAAGAATGGTTTTCTCTTCAACATCAAGTAATTTCAATACCATCATTTGGTAATGCAGAATCGCTTAACGCTGCTGTTGCTACAGGAATTATTACAGCATTGATAAGGAGGTCTTAGTACACTGTAACATAAATAAAATTGTATTTTGAAAGAGCCTTTTGTTCTGA
>JAHDBK010000076.1 GCA_020630455.1 Saprospiraceae bacterium | reverse complement strand
TAATTCTCCATCATAAGAATCTATTTTTGCTATAGTAGAAGTTAATCCAGAAGGAAGAACCATTACCTTATCTCCTTTTCTCATTACTCCTCCAGCAATTCGTCCCCCATAACCTCTATAATCATGAAATTTATCATTATAAGGTCTTACTACATATTGAACAGGGAATCTAGAATCTATTAAGTTGTGATCACTACCAATATGAACATTTTCCAAATAATACATTAAAGTTGTTCCTCCATACCAATTCATATTAGTAGATTTATCTACTACATTATCTCCTTTTAAAGCAGAGATCGGAATAAAGTGCATATCTTTAATATCTAATTTAGAAGCCCATGCTGTAAATTCATCTTTGATATTTTCATATACATCTTCATCATAAGCTACTAAATCCATTTTATTAATACAAATTACCAAGTGAGGTATTTGTAATAAAGAAGCAATAATAGCATGACGACGAGTTTGTTCCATTACACCATTTCTTGCATCAATTAAGATAAGAGCAACATTAGCTGTTGATGCACCAGTTACCATATTTCTTGTATATTGAATATGACCTGGAGTATCTGCTATAATAAATTTTCTTTTAGGAGTAGAGAAGTATCTATATGCTACATCAATAGTAATACCTTGTTCTCTTTCAGATTTTAAACCATCTGTTAGTAAAGCTAAATTAACTCCTTCTTCGCCTCGTCTTTCACTAGTTTTCTTTACTGCTTCATATTGATCTTCAAAGATGGATTTACTATCATAAAGTAATCTACCAATTAGGGTACTTTTGCCATCATCTACACTACCTGCTGTGGTAAAGCGAAGTAGCTCCATATTTTCATAATCTTGTTGTGTCATTATAATATAATTAAAGCCCTATGATTAAGGTCTGTTTTTTAAAATTGTTTAGAAATATCCTTTAATTTTTCTATCTTCCATTGATGTTTCAGAACGTTTATCATCTGTTCTTCCTCCTCTTTCTGTTACACGAGTAGTAGAAACTTCTTCAATGATTTTATCTAAATCATCTGCTTCAGATTCCCAAACACCTGTACAGGTCATATCACCAATTGTACGACATCTAACCATTCTTTTTTCAACATTTTCATGTGGCTTTTTCATGATAAAATCACAATCGGCTAATAAAGTACCATCTCTTTCGAAAACATCTCTTTCATGAGCGAAATACAAGCTTGGTAAAGGCACTTTTTCCATAGCTAAATACATCCAAACGTCCATTTCAGTCCAGTTTGAAATTGGGAATACTCTAAAGTGTTCCCCCATGTGTTTTTTACCATTAAAAGTATTCCACAATTCTGGTCTTTGATTTTTAGGGTCCCACTGACCAAATTCATCTCTATGAGAAAAGAAACGTTCTTTTGCTCTTGCTTTTTCTTCATCTCTTCTTGCTCCTCCCATCGCTGCATCAAACTTACCTTTTTCTAATTCTTCTAATAAAACGGTAGTTTGAAGGCCATTTCTACTTGCATTAAAACCTTTTTCTTCAACTACTTTTCCTTGTTGAATAGCATCTTCAACAGAGCCAACGATTAATTTAAATCCATATTTCTCAACCCACCAATCTCGGTATTCTATTGTTTCTGGAAAATTATGTCCTGTATCAACGTGCAATAAAGGAAAAGGAACTTTAGCTGGATAAAAAGCCTTAACTGCCAAATATGACATTAAGATTGAGTCCTTTCCACCAGAAAACATCATTACTGGATTTTGAAATTGAGCGGCTACCTCTCTAAGAACAAATATTGATTCTGATTCTAATTCTTTGAGGTGATTTAATTGATAATTCATTATATTGATATTTATTTATAATTTATTAACATGTTAACTCTATTTAAATAATAAAGAAATTTCTTTATTTTATATTTTTATTATATTAATTAAATAATCATAGATAACTTGAACTGATTCTTGAACGGTTTGATTTTCTGTAAGCACCTCCAAATCTGGCTTAGTGGGAGCTTCATAAGGAGAATCTATCCCTGTGAAATTTTTGATTTCACCCGCTCTAGCTTTTTTATAAAGACCTTTAACATCCCTTTGTTCACAAATGTGTAGGGGTGTATTAATAAACACTTCAATAAAATCACTAGCTCCTACAATTTGTTTAGCATAATTTCTTATTTCAATTGTAGGAGATACAAAAGAGTTAATTGTTATGACGCCTGAGTTCAAGTATAATTTTGCAATTTCAGAAATTCTTCTAATATTTTCGTTTCTATCTTCTAAAGAGAAACCCAAATTATTATTGATTCCCGCTCTAATATTATCGCCATCTAGAACTTGAGCAAAAAACCCTTCATTGTAGAGTTTTCGTTCTAAAGCTTGTGCAATAGTACTTTTACCTGAACCAGATAACCCTGTTAGCCATAGTACTTTGCTTTTTTGTCCCAACCTTTTCTCCCTATCTTCTCTTTGAAGTAATCTGTCAAAAATGGGATGAATATTATTGGTCTTATTATTCAATTGAATCTAGATTTAATTTTATTAAAAGCGTTTCTAATTTTTCCTCTATTGATTTTCATCCAGAGTTTTTCATGAATATAATAAAGAATAGTTTTACTAATCAATTCAGTTATTGCAATAGCAAAGGCTACACCTTCTGCTCCTTTTCCTAGAACGGAACCAGAAATCACGAATGTCATTGTTGTAGCGATAACTCTCCAAAAAACTGTTTTATAAATGATATCTTTATTATTAATTTCTTTATTTTTCCAAATAAACTGCCAAAGCCTTTCATGAAAATAATATATTAATAATTTTAAAGGCGTTTCGATAACCATTATCCAAAGAGACTTTTCTATTTGGGGAGAGCCATAAGCAATCCATGTAATGATTAAGGCTACAATGAAGGTATCCAACATAGCGACAAAACGCCATGACAGCCCTTTTAAGATAGAGCGCAAATGAGATTCTTTTGGGTATGGTCTAGCCATTAATTTAGTCAACAGTTACTTTAGAATTGATTTTATTTCTACCTATACTTTCATAGTAAAATCCTTTATCTTTCATATTGTCTAATTCATAAAGATTTCTACCATCAAAAATTACAGGTTCTTGTAACAATTCTTTCATCACATTAAAACTAGGAGTTCTAAATACGCTCCATTCCGTTACAATAGCTAAAGCATTCGCATCAATTAAGGCTTCGTACTGATCTTTCACAAAAGTAATTTTATCTCCGAATATAGCTTTTACATTTTCCATTGCTTCTGGATCAAATGCTTTCACTTTTGCTCCTGCTTCAAGTAAATCATTAATAATATATAAAGCGGGTGCTTCTCTAATATCATCTGTATTTGGTTTAAATGCTAAACCCCACATCGCTATAGTTTTACCATTTAAATTTCCTTTGAAATGTTTAGATATTTTTTGAGATAAGATGTGTTTTTGTTTATTGTTAACAGACATTACTGACTTCAAAATACTAAAATCATACTGATTTTCTTCTGCTGTTTTTGCCAATGCTTGAACATCTTTAGGAAAACAAGAACCACCATAACCAACACCTGGGAATAAAAATCTTTTTCCAATTCTTGTATCACTTCCCATTCCCCTTCTAACCATATCTACATTTGCTCCAACTTTTTCGCAAAGATTAGCAATTTCATTCATAAAAGTAATTCTGGTTGCCAAATATGAATTAGCGGCATATTTAGTCATTTCAGCAGAACGTTCATCCATAAAAATTACAGGATTACCTTGTCTAACAAAAGGAGCATAAAGCTGCTTCATTGTCTTAGCTGCTTTTTCTGAACTTGTTCCAATAACAACTCTATCTGGTTTTAAGAAATCATCCACTGCTACGCCTTCTCTCAAAAACTCAGGATTAGAAACTACATCAAACATGCTTTCGTCTAAGTTTTTAGCTAATGCTTCATGTACTTTTTCAGCTGTTCCAACAGGTACTGTACTCTTATCTACAATAACTTTATAATCTTCAATCATAAAAGATAAGTCATTTGCAACCCCTAATATATAAGATAAATCTGCAGACCCATCTTCTCCTGGAGGAGTTGGTAAAGCTAAAAATATTACTTCAGCATCTTTGACTGCCTCTTTTAAATTAGTAGTAAAATCCAATCTACCTTGCTTCGTATTTCTCTCAAACAATAACTCTAAACCTGGTTCATAAATAGGTACTTCGCCATTTAGCATTTTATTGACTTTGTTTTCATCAATATCAACACACACTACTTGGTTACCTGTTTCTGCAAAACAAGTACCAGTTACTAAACCAACATAACCAGTACCGACAACTGTAATATTCATATTTTTTAATTTTAAGTTTTATCAAGGCTTCGCCTATAATAAGTCACAAATGACTATTACTAAATATTTGACTATTAAAAAGTTATAACTATTAAAAAGTTATTTTTCTTAAAAACTTAGGGTCGACTTCCATAGTAATATTACAAGACAAGCTATGTAATTCTACAACAAACTTCTTTCTATCATCTTTGTCGACCAACAATCCTTTCATCCCAGTCAAAGCACCACCAATCACTTCTACTTTATCCCCTTTTTTGACACATTCTGTACCCACGGAAATGTCATTAAATTCACCTGTTATTCTTTTAATTAAATCAATTTCTTCTTCAGGTATTGCTATTAGATTTTTAGAAAATCGCACAAATTTAAGGACATTTTCTGTTTCTAATACTTTTATGTACTGAATTTTGTTAATTTTTACAAACAAATAACAGTTAATAAGAGGAATTTCTAGTTCTTTTACCTTTCTTCCCCACCGTCTTGTTACTTTATTAAGAGGTAAATAACAGTCTATATTCTTTTTTTCAAGCGCTTTACTGACTACTTTTTCTCTTTTATACCGAGTGTATATGGCAAACCACCTGTACTCTGTATCATGTAGATGATTCTCGTATGTTTGTTGATTTGTCATATAATAATTATTCTTCGTCTTTATTCCATAATAATAGAGACGTTGGATTATCTTTTTGCCACAAATTACAGTCTATTTCTTGTGGAAGGTAAATTAAGTACCTTATTTTTCTATTGACCATTTTTTCGGCTTTATCAATTAATCTCAAAAGGTAGCTTCTATCTATATTTCCTACTAAAACTAAGTCAATTATATCACTATCTTTTCCTTTTGAAAAGTCACCAGTAAGGTATACTTTCTCAATGTCACCTAATTTTTTGACAACATTTTCAATAATTGAATCTAAGCCTACATATTTGAATAAAATCTTATGTAGTTCGTGAAATAAAGGATGCTTGATATTGGCTTTGAAATATTTTCGATTACCTTTTAGGTATGAAGTCAACATTCCTGCTTTTTCAAATCTATTGAGTTCTAACCTAATAGAATTAGTAGAATCACCCAATTCTCCTTCCAAGCCTCTGAGGTAAGCTTCGGTATTGCTATTTAAAAAGAATTTTAATAGCAATTTTATTCTCGTTTTTGATGAAATTAATGCTTCTATCATAATTGAGTAACAAAATTACTCACTATTGTAATTATAACCTAACTTTTTTGATTTATTTTTTTCATTCTTGAAAAAGATAAACAGAAAATCAGCAGATTTAAAGTGAATATAAGCCGACAAAAGACAGTATACCTACAAGCAATAATAACAAATTTTCTTTATTAAATTATGATTTTAAAATTAATACAATTATTTAATATTGAAAAAGAGACTATAGATTATTTTTGTGTTAACTTTGTGTATAAATTGTAAATTTCTAATATTATGTCTGATAAATATCGTTATGATTTGAGAGGTGTTTCTGCTACAAAAGATGAAGTACATGCCGCTATTAAAAACTTAGACAAGGGCATATATCCTAGTGCTTTTTGTAAAATCATGCCTGATATAACTGGTGGTGATGAAGCTTTTTGCAACATTATGCACGCAGATACAGCAGGCACGAAATCTAGTTTGGCTTATTTATATTGGAAAGAAACAGGAGATTTAGATGTGTGGAAAGGTATTGCTCAAGACGCCATTGTTATGAACATTGATGATATGGCTTGTGTGGGTTGTATCCAAGATATTATTTTATCTTCAACAATTGGAAGGAATAAAAATTTAATTACAGGAGATGTTATTAGTACAATTATTAATGCTGCTGTTGATTTTTGTACAGAAATGAGCAAATATGGGATACATATTCATTTGGCTGGTGGAGAAACGGCTGATGTTGGTGACATTGTGAGAACTATAGATGTAGGTTATACCACTTTCGCTAGGATGAAAAGAGAGGATTTAATTATTAATAATATAAAAGATGGAGATGTTATCGTTGGATTTGCATCATATGGACAAGCTACTTATGAAAATAGTTATAATGGAGGAATGGGCAGTAATGGATTAACCTCTGCTAGACATGATGTTTTTTCTAAAGATTACGCTAGTAAATACCCCGATAGTTTTGATAGCAATACTCCTTTAGAAGTTATTTATACGGGTTCAAAAAAATTAACAGAAACTATTAGTATTAATGGAGAAGAAATAAGCTTAGGTAAATTAGTGCTTTCTCCTACTAGAACATACTTACCCTTATTAATAAAGATTTTTGAAAGTTCATTAAAATCAAAGATTAATGGTATGATTCATTGTACAGGAGGAGCTCAAACCAAAGTTTCCAAATTCATTAAAAACAAACACATTATCAAAGATAATTTACTAGAAGTCCCTCCATTATTTAATATCATTCAAGAACAATCAGGAACATCAATGAAAGAAATGTTTCAAGTATTTAATATGGGACATCGATTAGAAATTTATACGGACAAAGATACGGCTCAAGAATTAATATCCATTAGTAAGACCTTCAATATAGATGCTCAAATAATTGGAAAAGTAAAAGAACATAGCGGTGAAAAAGTAAGTATAATTCACCAAGGAGAAACATATATTTACTAAGAGCATTTTAAATGGATGATAAAGTAAACACTTTAAAAGAGTTAGAAAAAGCTAGTATTGACTTAATACTTAAAGAACCGTTTTTTGGTCATCTCTCTTCGTCTATTTTAAAAAATATTAATCATACTATAGATAGTGTAATCATCAATAGTATGTCCTACCAAGCAGGCATAGAAGTTAATCCTTTTTATTGGGCAAACCTAAATAAAGTACAACAAACGGGACTTATAAAACACCAATTACTTCATTTAATATTTAAGCACCCTTTTATAAAGAGTCAATTTACTCATGCTCATATATTTGACATGGCTGCTGACTTAGTTGTAAACCAATATTTGAACAAAGAACAGCTAGCAGATGATGCCATCTTATTGGAAAAATATCCTGCTTTTAAAAAATTAGAAAGAAACAAAGGTGTTCGTTATTATTATGAAAAAATACTAGAAATTTCTAAGAAAAAAGAAAATGAATTGCCTTCTCCAAGTAATGATAATTTACAACAACATCAAAATTGGGCAGAATCATTTCACCATTCTAGTTTAGATAAAAAAATAATAGAACAACAAATAGAACAAACGATTTCAAAAGTCGCTAAAAGAAATGCAGCTCATATTGCATCTTCTGAAGAAGGTTTTTTGTGGAGACATTTGAAACAATACTTGAAACAAAAAGATGAACAACTTGATTGGAGACGCTTATTGAGAATTTATCTACATACAGGCAAAACAACTCAAATCAAAAACACCATCCGAAGACCTTCAAAGCGATATGGTACTACACCTGGGATTCAAATAAAAAATAAACAAAAGATACTATTGGCTTTGGATACTTCGGCAAGTATTACAAACAAGGAACTCGCTACTTTCATTAAAGAAATACAAAAAATAAAAAAGCAGGGTAGTGAAGTATTAGTAGTAGAATGTGATGCACAAATACAAAGAACTTATTTATTGAATAATGAAAAAATAAAATTCTTAAAAGGTTCAGGAGGAACTAACTTCAACCCTGTTATTCAATTTGCTAATGAAGAATATCAACCCGACATCCTCATATATTTCACTGATGGCATGAGTGCTCAAAAAAACATAAATTCTAAAGTAAAAATTCTTTGGTGTATTACTCAAGATGGCATTAATAATAATGATCAACAATGGCACGATTTAAAAGGAAGAAAATTGAAGCTAAACAGCCATTAAATCATCATAATTTACTATTCCTTCAATCCTTAATAAATGAGAAGGGTCAGGACAATTTTTTTTATAATAATCCAAATCTTCTTTGGAACAGACTCCAACATAATCTCCTTTATAATTTTGAATATCTACAATTAATTGAAAATGTAAATGAGGACACCAACCGCCATTTTCATGTTCTTCACCAATGTGTGTAAATATTTCTCCAGCTTTTATTTTTTTACCTTCAAATAAAGCGTTTAAGGAATCTAGTTTTAAATGACCGTAAAGAGTATAAAACTTCAAACCATTATAGTTGTGTTCTAGAATAATCGTAGTGCCATAATCATAAGGAGCAGCATTGTATTGAAAACTATGAACAAGGGCATCCAAAGGACTACAAATTGGAGTATTAGCAGCTGTCCACACATCCACCGCTAAATGAATATTTCTATTAGAAAAGGCATCGCTTGCACTATATATGGCTCTTTCTTCAAGATAGCCTCCAACACCAAATTGCTTATTATTCTTTTTTAACTCGCTTCGGATATACTCGTCCAAATATTTTGGAGAAGCACTCTTTTCAAAATCAAAATTAGGATTTTCTCTATTTAAATATATAGTACAGTAATCTGTAGGTTTGGACAAGCCTTCTACTAAATTTATCATTTGCTTCACTCTAAGGATTTAGGACAATAACTATATATTGATATTCAAGCGTGGTATCATCTGTTTCCATTAATCTAAAACCCGCCAATTCCATTTCTTGCTCTACAGAATCGACAGCAACTCTCATTTCTTCAGGGGGACCTTGTCCTTCGGGTAATTTTCTTTTTTTATAATCGACTATTAGTAATTTGCCACCCGATTTCATCCCTTTTCTAAGATTTGTAAAATATTCAATTCTATTTCCAATATAAGAATAGGTATTCACCATTATGATGGCATCCACTTCATTGTCATTTAATTGAGGATTATCTGTGTCTGCTAATCTCGTTTCAAAATTATTTTGCAAAGATTCAGGGAATTGATTTTTAATACTATCCATATAAGTAATAAAACGAGGGTCAATATCAATTGCAATCACTTTTTTGGCTTCTTCAGCTAAACGAAAAGCAAAATAACCCGTTCCTGCTCCAATATCAGCCACTACTTTATCTGATAAATTTCCTAGTTGTTCAATAACCACATTCGGCTTTTGCCAAATCACTCTTTCTTGGTCTTCAAATTCTTTTACTAAGTTTTTAAAATTAGAACTATCAACATTTACTTCTTCATTAGTTTTATTATCATAATCATGCTGATTATGTAAGGGATGATTTTCTTTGTAATCATATTCTTGTTTCTGTCCACAGGAGTATATAACCAGTATACCAAAAAGCAGATAAAGTATCTTATGTTTCATTCTATTATTTTTATACTTATACCAATTTAAATTATAATTGTCGCATATAATTATTATAATTGAAGTGATTTCGTCGTAAAAAATACTCGCCGTAGCTAGGCTATGGCTGTGTTTTTTGCCTAGAACTCCCTCCAATTATTTAATAAATCCAATACGACATTATAAAATTAAATTGGTATTAGATATGCAATATAATTATTTTATTCAAATAAAAATGATATTCATCTGAATATTGTATTTAACTGTCTATTTTTTCAATTAATAATTTCTAAAGATATTACCTTTGTGTTTTGTAAAAATATAAAATGATAGCTTCAGATTGGTTGTATGTAATTAGAGATAGGTCTACTAAACTGTATACCTTTATCCAAGAAAAAAAAGGGTTCCATGTCCTTTTTTGGCTATTATTTTTTATGATACTCTTATTTACGGATATTGATGCTAATCCAAAAGAACCATTTTTATTCATTTTCACCAATGAACTCATCAATATTATATTTTACATCATCATTGTTTATTTTAATTTAAATTATTTAATTCCACATTATTTTAAATGGAATAAACTTTCCTTGTACTTAATTATTCTATTGTTTTTTGTAGTTGTTTTGACACCTCTAAAAATGATTATTTTTTATGTAAAATTTAGTAATTACCCATTAAAACAAACAGAGATAATTGATAGTCAATATGATTTTTTATTAATACACATATTAGTAGCAGGATTCTCCACCATTTTTAAAATAGTAGGTGATTGGGCAAGGGACCAAAGGATAAAAAACGAATTAGAAGCCCAAAATTTGCAATCTGAACTCAATTTTCTAAAAACCCAAATTAACCCTCATTTCTTATTCAATACTTTGAATAATCTATATGCCCTTACTTTGAAAAAATCGGAGAAAGCTCCTGAAATAGTCATTAAGTTGTCTGAGATGATGAGGTATATGTTATATGAGTGTAATGAAAAAGAAGTGCCTTTGGTAAAAGAAGTAAACTACCTTCGTAATTATTTGGATTTAGAACGCTTGCGTCAGGCAAAAGATGTTGACATCCAACTAGAAGTCAAAGGGATGGTGACTAATCAAAGAATCGCACCATTATTATTTATTCCTTTTGTAGAAAATAGTTTTAAACATGGATTGAATAGACAAATAACAGATGGTTATGTACACATTGCCCTGCATATACAAAAAGATAAGGTAGCATTATTTGTAAAAAACAGTAAAGCGCCCGTCATGCCTGCTAGAAATTCAAAACCAAGCGGAGGAATTGGATTAGTTAATGTAAAAAGACGATTGGATTTATTATATCCAAATCGACACCACTTAGAAACAATCGATTCTCCTAATGAATATGAAATTAATTTAGAAGTTGATTTAGCTAAGTAGTATTTTTTTATATTTTAAGCAAATTTTAGAACTTAAATATGCTTTAACAACTACACATAGAAATAACCACAACTTTCATTTTATCAAACTTCCCTAATATATAAAATATTCTTTCATCAAACTCTTCTTCTAATATTATTATTTTTTCTTTTGTTTTATAATACTTTTCTCCATCCATATATTTCAATTCTTCTTCTAATTTCTTAAT
>JAHDBK010000075.1 GCA_020630455.1 Saprospiraceae bacterium | reverse complement strand
GTCATCTGAGCTAATTCATCAGATTTAACCAATTCTTTATTGATTTTGATATTCTTTAAATGAACATCAAAAATAGCTTCTCTTCCCTTTAAGTCTGGACGACCAATACCAATTTGTCTATCAAAACGACCTGGACGCAACAAGGCATTGTCTAAAACATCTGCTCTATTAGTAGCAGCCATTAGGATTACTCCTTTGTCTGTTCCAAAACCGTCCATCTCTACTAATAATTGATTGAGTGTACTTTCTCTTTCGTCATTTCCTGAAATATTCGCTCTACCTCTAGCACGTCCTATTGCATCAATTTCATCAATAAAGATAATACAAGGAGCTTTTTCTCTTGCTTGCTTGAATAAGTCCCTTACTCTCGAAGCACCAACACCAACAAACATTTCAACAAAATCAGAACCTGAAATTGTAAAAAATGGCACTGCTGCTTCTCCTGCTACTGCTTTTGCCAATAAAGTTTTACCAGTACCTGGAGGGCCTACTAAAAGAACTCCTTTTGGAATTTTTCCACCTAAAGCGATATACTTATCTTTATTCTTAAGAAAATCTACGACCTCCATCACTTCCTCTTTAGCTTCATTTAATCCAGCAACATCTTTAAAATTGACATTGACTTTTGAACCTACTTGGAGCGTTGCTTTAGATTTTCCGATATTGAAAATTTGAGAACCTGGACCACCGCCCCCTGAACTCATTCTTCTCATAAAATAAATCCAAATACCAATCAATAGAATAAAAGGAATCATTGTCCAAAAAATTTGTCCAATTAGATTAGATTCGATTTTATACTTGATTTCAAATTGATTATTTTTAGATAATTTATCATTAAAAACATCAATTTTTTTGTAGTATTCGTCGATAGGAGGTGTTTCAAAAGTATAATGCGGAGAAGTACCAAAACGCATCGAATTGATATCTTTCATTTTGTCCTTATTATTCTCAATACTGTCTTTATGAATAAAAACGTGAGCTTTTTCGCGATTTTTTATCAGTAGAACTTTCTCTACAAAGCCTTGTTGGGCTAACTCTTCGAATCTTTGTTCATTAATTTCGCCTTTTGATGCAGATGAACTCAACACGAAATGGAAAAGTAACAAAGCAATAATAACAATAGCATAAATCCAATATGGGCTAAAATTCAAATTGAAGCCCGAATTATTATTATCAGTATTATTATCTTTATTAAAATTATTATTTAAATTATTATTGTCCATTCTTTAATTTTCCTTAAATAATTAGTTGTAGTCAATGAGCTATATTAGTTTTATTGAAGATCTTCATATTCAGTAACAATTGCATCACTCCAAAGTTCTTCTAGTTGATAAAAAGAACGAGCTTCTGGGTAAAAAACATGGACGACTATATCGAAATAATCGACCAACACCCATCTTGATGTTTTAGCTCCTTCAAAGTGAGTAGGAAGCATTGAAGCCTCTTTTTTTAATCTTCCATAAACATTATCTGCTATACTTTTTACTTGTACGGTGGACTCTCCTTCACAAATTATAAAAAAATCTGTAGGGGCATCTTCTAAATGTCTTAAATCTAATTTAACTATATTTTTACCTTTGATATCCTGAATGCTATCTACTATTAAATCGTGGATTTGGTCAGGAGACATTGGGTTTTTTTCTTCTTTTTGTTTATTCAAAATAATATATCTTTTTAAAATGTGTACAAATATACAAACTAAAATAATAAACGTATGAAAAATTATTTTTTACTGGTGTTTTTTTAATTTTTTTTAATTTTAGCTTATAAAAATAATAAAATTAATGGAAAAAAGGGTTGATACAACATTATTTATAGGGAAAAACTATATCGAATATGAGCAATTAGATTCTACTCAATTAGAATTAGAACGATTAATAGAAAATCAAAACTTGGCAGAAGGAACGGTGGTGACTTGTAAGCATCAATTTAATGGAAAAGGATTGGCTGAAAATACTTGGTCAAGTGAAGCGGGTAAGAATATTACAATGAGTTTATTATTAAAACCAAAAACGATATTGATTAAAGAGCAATTTATAATCAGTCAAATTATCGCTTTGTCTATTTATGATTTTTTAAAAGAGATTTCTATTGAGAATATTCAAATAAAATGGCCTAATGATATATTAATAAATGAGAAAAAAGTAGCTGGTGTTATTATTAAAAATTCTGTATCTCAGCAAAAAATTCATCAATCTATTATTGGTATAGGAATTAATGTAAATCAGAGTCAATTTGATGATGAACTCAAAAATGCTACCTCTATTTATATTCAACAAAATCAATTTTATAATATCTTTGAATTACAATCTTCATTATTACAAAAAATTGAACAGTATTACCTTAAAATTAAAGGAGGAGAAAGAAAAAAAATCCAAGAAGAATATGTCAATAAACTATTCAAATATAAAGAATTTTCTTTATTTTATGACAATATTAATAAAAATGAATTTATTGGAAAAATAATGGGAACAGATGACATTGGCAGACTGGTATTGATGTCTAACAATGAACTAAAATATTTTCAAATGAAAGAGATTAAATATCTATGAACTGGAAAACAAATATAGAATTTCAAAGCGATATAAATATTTCTTACCAAGATTCAATTTTCAGTATAGGGTCCTGTTTTTCTGAAAATATGGGTCAACTATTAGAAAAGCATAAGTTTGATATTTTAATCAATCCATTTGGCATTTTATATCATCCTTTAAATATTGTAAAAACAATAAAATTAATAATTGAATTAGATGAGTGGAAACCTGAAGATTTATTTTATTATAATGATTTATGGCAGAGTTGGTATCATCATGGAAGTTATTCCTCATTAGAAAAAGAAGAAACTCTCTTCAAAATCAATAGTTCCCTCAAGAAAGCTAAACAACATTTAAAGTCCTCAAAAATCGTCTTTATTACCTTGGGTTCTGCTTGGGCATATTACTTAAAGGAGAATCAACAATTAGTAGCCAATTGTCATAAATATCCTTCTACAAATTTTAATAAACATAAATCTAATAGTCAAGAAATAATTGAATCATTTCAAACATTAATATCTAAATATTTAAAAGACAAAACTATCATTTTTACACTTAGTCCTGTAAGGCATATCAGAGATGGTATCATAGAAAATCAGAGAAGTAAAGCCGAATTGATACTCTCAATTGAAAGCTTGTGTAATCATAATGAAAATGTACATTATTTCCCAGCTTATGAAATCGTTTTAGATGAATTGAGGGATTATAGGTTTTATTCTAAGGATTTGGTTCATCCCAATGAATTGGCCATTGAATATATTTGGAATCGTTTTCGAGAAATATATTTTGATACCAAAACATCCCAACAATACGAAGCTATATCTAAATTTATTAAAAACATGAATCATAAAATACTACACGAAGGAACTAAAAATCATTTTCAGTTCCTTCAATCACTAGAATCCAAGGCTAATAATTTGGAAAAACAATATGGAATTTCTTTAAAAGAAGAGCTTCAATCTATCACTCAACAATTACAACTTTTCAAGTAGATTAGATACTTGTTTCTTTTCGGCTGGAGAACCTTCATTATTTATAATTTGAAGATATTCTCTAGCTTTAGATTTATCTCTAGCTTTTAAATGTGCTACTGTAAGTAAGTGTGTAAGATTAAAATTATAATTTTCATCCATTACGCTTTCCGCTATTTCAATAGCTTTGGAAGCTTTTTGGTCATTGAGGTATGTCAATGCTAAGAGATAAGCATTTTCTTTAGTTTTATTATTTTGATAAAGGGTTTCGAATGTTTTAATAGCCAAAGTTTTATCATCGCTATTCATAGATTTAATAGCATCTTTTATTGATTTATCTTCATCAGTCGTATCAGCACCTTTAGTATTACTAGCATAAACAATCATGGCATTTTTGTTTAATCCCTTAATTTCTAAAGCAAACAATCTTTCGGTTTGATTATATCCCCAATATAAATAAACCGCGGTAACCATAAGAAAACCTAATAAAATTGCAGCTACTTTATTTACAGGACTAAACATACTTCTAACTTTAGCAGAAGAGGAATGTAACCTATGAGCACCTTCTTGAAAATCAAAATCAGGTAATTCATTTAGGTTTTCAAGGTTACACTCTCTAAGGCCTTCAACGGCATCAGCTGTAAAGGGGCATTTTGCAATTTTAAGCTCAACTTTACGTTGTAAAGTTCGATCAGCTTTCCCTTGCACGTATGCTAGAAGCTCTTGATTAGTCAGTTCTATATTCTCATCATTTAATATTTCTCTTAAATCTCCCATTGTCTTTTGTCATTCAGATTATTAAAATAAACTACAATTTATTATTTAGTAGAATTTTTAATTTACGCCTTCCATTTTGAATATAATTTTTGACTTCTTTAAAAGTAAACTCATATTTTTCTTGAATTTCACTATAAGTCATTTCTTCTAAATAAAAAGCTTTAATACAAATTTGTTGGTTTTGTTTTAGTTGCTCTATAGCCTCGTTTAACAATATTAATTGTTGTTCTTCGCTATTTTCATTATTAAGAGTCAAAGGACCTTCATTTTCCACAAAATTTTCAGGATTTTTTTCAATTATATCATTTACATCATCTGAAAAGACTATTCTATTCTCTTTTTTTATCTTTTTAAAGCATTTATTTTTAACAACGGTATATAGCCAAACTATGAATGAAGTTTTAAAGGGATAGTATTTAGGGATGCTTTCCATTAAATCTATAAAGACTTCATTAGTCATATCTCTAGAAGTCGGTTCATCTTGTAAATATTTCATACAAACCCCCAATACTCTATGGTAGTATTTTTCATATATTTTAATAAATGCAGAATGGGTTTGAAGTTGAGCATATTCTTCAATTAGGTGTTCATCATCATTTTTATTTAATTTTTGAAACATAATAATGACCTGTTGGGATATATAAGATTAGATGACAATCAGCATTCTTTAATAAAGAAATCTTGTTATCTTTTATTTAAAATATGTTTTTAAAGGTAAGATAAGCATTTTTATAATAATAATATTAACACTCATCTACATTTCTCTAAAAATCAAAACTAATACCTGAGAATATGTATTCTAGTTCTTGCATTAAGTCTCTTTTCTTTCTACCTGGAGCATAAAGAAAGGCATCAATAAGAATTAAATCATCTGTATCTGGAACATGTATAAAATAAGTCATAAATGGTCCACCCATAGCATCTCTTCTATCACTCATTTGCCAAATACCTCTCAATTGAATAGCAAATTTGCCTTCTACAGGGTCTTTTTCAAAATAGGTAGGTAAATTGACATCATCAATACGCATAAAGGAACCTTCTACATTAGATGTAATATATCTATAACCAATAGTATCTCTCAAACTTTTCAAATATTCAGGAGTCAATTGGTTAGTATTAGAATATTTTTCTTTGTAAACCATTATATTCGCATTGAAATCATTTTCCATTTTGCGAAGCCACATAAAATTAGCAACTGTATCATTCATAGCCACTACATATTCTCCTGGTACGGGGAGTAGCATTTCATATTGGTCTTTTATAGATTGTATAATGGAGGCACTTTTACCTCTCATATAAGTACGCGTATTAATCATATTCTTATTATCATCTCTAATCAATTTAGCGATAGAAGCACTTCTAGCTTTAATTCCATCAGCTAAAGCTTGATTTTCTTGAGCATACATCATGACTACATTTTGATTACTAGCCCATCTATTTTTATTGATTTTGGTACCAATTTCTTCCTTATTATTAATAAACTCATTAATAATTTCATCACCAACAATACTCCTTATTTTATTAGATGCTAAAGAATTTTGGTCTTTAACATTTCCTAGAAATAAAATATTGCGTAGATTTCTATTTTGAGGATTAGAATGAAATTCATTCACTGTCAAAAATCTCAAATCGAATAAGGGCTCTGGTTGAGGTAATACAGGATAAGCGGCTCCCATATAATATCTAAGGGTATCTCCTATTTGTCCATCCCAAATTTCTTTGTCCGTAACTACTAAAATTTCATTTAAACCTCCAAAAGATTGAGGAGTAGTTTGCAAAGTGGTATTAGAGCAAGAAAAGAAATTCAAACTAAAAATTAGACAACAAAAATATAAAAAGACTTTATTACATCTCATGTTACGGTAGTATTATAATTTTTTTAATTAGAGCATGTTTAAAAATTTATCATAAATATTAAAATTTAAACATGTTCTTATACTATTATGATGCTTAAAATACTTATTTAGTTGTATTCTTATATTCAATAATAGTAAAATTTCCACAATATTAATTATATATTTTTGAAATTTAATAAGAGCAAGTTTAAATTTGATTACATTTACTAAACATTCAGAGAATAGAATAGAACTAATCACGAAAAATAGAAGATTTTTGTTTTTTATAAATTTTTAAAAGCAATTGATATGGAAAAGAAAAACAATGGGCTTTCAACAATTCTTACTATAGTTCTAGTAATTATTGTAATTGTTAGAATAATCATGATTTTAGGAAGAAGCTCAAATGGTGAGATGACTGCTTGGGACTCTTCTTATTTAATGTGGTCTATATTCTTTCTTTTATTTTTAATCGGAATATTTATATGGAATAGAACAAAAAACAAAGATTAAGGCTTTTTTTCTTGTCTTTTTAATTGCAAATATCTATTTTTATTTTTTTAATTAATAAATTAATAACTTATGTCTCAAACTAAATTCTTACTACTTTTTACTTTCCTACTTTCTGGATTATTAATAGTTGCCTGTGGTGACGATACAAATGACACACCTAACCCCAATGCAAATAGCACTTATACAGAAGCTGCTGATTGTACTTCCAATAATCCTACTTACACTAATGATATTAAAGCTATTTTAGATGCCAATTGTGCTACTGCAGGTTGTCATAATGCAACTACTGCTTCTAGTGGAATTGATTTGTCAGATTATAATGGTTCTGCTTCTGCGGTAAATACATCTAGCTTTTTATGTTCAATTCATCATGGAGATGGAGATTGTAGCCACATGCCACAAGGCGGACCTAAAATGTCTGATGCAAATATTACAGCTATTACTTGTTGGGTGAAAAATGGAATGCCTCAATAATCAGTTATCAGTGTTCAGTTATCAGTTATCAGAAAATAAATATTGATAACTGATAACTTCTAAAAAGTGGCTCTTAGTGAGGCTCTACCTGTGTGTATCATTCTAGCATCACCTGTTTTACGACCTTCATAATTGAGATTAAGAAGGAGATTCCTAGATAATCTTCTATCAAAATTGATATTCCACAAATAATTTAGACCATCTTGTAAACCTTCTAACATGACGTAAGAAACAGAAGTATTATTCTGACCTATGTATCGAATATTTGCCAATGAGAAAGAAGAACGAATGGACATTTTAGAAGATTGATTAAAGGTTACTTCAGTAGCAATGTCCTGCTTGGTAAGTTGTTCAAATTGTGCTATTTTGTTATCTTGTTTTTCATACTCATATTGTAAAATTATTCTAAAATTCGCATTGTGTTGATAGGTAAGTTTAGGCAAAATTTGATAAAATAAAACTTGATAATCTTTATTATCAAAAAATTGAGAATCTACTCGTCTATCTCCTTGTTTGAATTCTGATGACAAAGACCATTTTTTAGAAACATTCCATCTAAAAGCGATGAATCTTTCCTTTAGAACTCTTTCTTCAAATCCCGTAGTCAAAACAGAGCGTCTATTATTATTATTGACTCCCATTCTGATATCATAGATTGGGTTAGACCGATTGAAAAATAAAGTAGCTCTATAAAAAGAATTCAAGGTTACTAAAGTAGTATCAGGGACATTTAAATCAAATGGATTCCATTGAGATACATTGGGGTCTTGTTTTACTTTTCTATTAATTTTTAAAGCCGATTGAAAAGAGAATTTAGATAAAATACTTTGGTATGATTTGACTCCTTTTGACCATAATGCTTTGGGATTAATCCCTACATTATGACTAAACTGAGATATATTTGAACGGATATATCTATCTGTAAAAGTATTGATGCGAATATAATTCGCTTGGTCTTGAAAAACAGCAATTTCAAATTCATTAATTTGTTGAACATCATCTCCGTTGAGGTCTATCCATGTATATACTCCTTCACCATCATTTACTTTTTGATAAACGAATTCCAATTCTGGTTCTTGTCCTGAGCCTATCTCATAATAAAAGTCACTACGTACAAAACCTTTCCACAAATTAAGGTTATGGTCAACACGTCCAAGGTAGGTATCTTGAGCAGGTAAATTAGTCAATATGGTATCTGAAATGATTAATCTTCTATAATTTAAATTCCATCTCAAACGAGAAGCCTTTGACTGTTTCCAATTGCCTTTCAATCGAATCTCATCAGCTAGGGTGGCTTTTTGAAATTGGTTTTCTTTTACACCATAATCCCATCGTCTTTGGACAGAAGTATGCCAAGAAAAGTCTGCATTTTGTTCTGTTTCAATATAGGCATTTACAATATCAAAATAAAAAGAATTCTTTATAATTGTATCATTTTGAACATCTCGAATAGTATTTTTTTCACTTTCGTAGAATGAGCCAATTTTTAATTTTTTCCACTTATTCATTGTCTTTGACACTTGAATTTTAGGTCTTGAGAATGAAGATTTTTCGTCTAAACCTCGACTATTCAAATACCTTCCATTGACTTGTATATTATATCCATTTTTATTGAACTTAGCTGCATAGGTATGATTCAAGGCATTGAACAAAGAGGTTCTATTAAGTTGAGCTAAATCATATGACAATTGTAACCAATTTTTTTTATTAAAACTCAAGCCACCCGTTGTCCAAAATTCATTGGCTGTATCTTGATTAGCGATATTCCAATCTCTTGTAAACTCAGCCGTTCTATAGGGATTGAGGGGATTAAAGGTAGATTGAACCGCTTCAAATGAAGCCCTTGTAGTAATATTGTACTTTTCTTTTTTATTATTATCATCAACAATATTATTCTCATAAAAACGATAAACTTGCTGATAGCGAGCCTTTACTCCTAGGCCTCTATTATCATCATTACCAATTCTTGAAAAAGTATTTTTATCTTCATTACTAATAGAACCTTCTACATCAACAAATCCATCTTTATTCATTTGATATCTTCCGCCAAAAGTAAACATCTGTTTTCTTTGAGGAGCAATAAGTTTGATAACGGGTTCGAAATCGCCTTGAGGCAAACCTGTAATTGCATCTGGAGCAACCCAAGCATAGACTCTACCATTAGCACTATTACCTGTCAATATATAATTTCCTTGATTGACTCCAACAGGGCTAAATCGAGCGGTATAAAGGGCTGAATCTGGATTAATAGAATACATCAATATATTTTCATAAAGTATTCCATTGACAATAGTATCTGTTTGGCGATAAGTAATGCGTTCAGTTGTAAACTCTTCAAGAGAATCCAAGCTAGGAGCTAATAGATTAGTCAAATCATCACCTGCTTGGCTTAAAAATTGAATTTGAGAATTGGTCAAATCTTGTAAACCACTAGAATTTTTGGCATCCTGTTCATTAAAAAAACGAAATCTTCCCGACCATTTTCCTTTTTCATAATCACTACCTAAGGTATATAGAAATCTCAAATAATTTTGGTCATTATACTCGAATTCTATTATAATACGAATGTCTTTAGTCACTAGTCTATTACTCGTAAAAGTTATTTCTCCCCTATTATAATCTATAATATAGTCGTTGACTTCGCCCCTTTCAAGGAGTTGTCCATCCCAATAGATTTTTTCAGTTCCCGAAAGGACAATGATAAATAATTCTCCTTCATTGCCTCTCAGTTTATACGGTCCTTGATTCCCTTCAGTAGAATTCAATGTTTGACGAGCAAATTTACTACCAGAAATGGCAAAAGCCGCATGAGTTTTCCAATTACCTCCTAGTAAATTATTTTCAGTTTCTAATTTAGCTCCTTGTAATTTTTTATTATAATTCATAAAATAACCTGTAGGTCGTCTTAAATCATAATCTCCTGCAATCAGGACATTTTTATCTTTTTTTAATTGAATAAAAACCCTATCAAAGTCTTGTATATTTTGGGTATTTCCTTCTGGTTGCAAAGGAATATTCTGGTCTGATATAGCCGCTACTAGCTCAATATCATCTCCTAAATTACCTGACATTTGAAGGTTGAATTGAGAATTTAAAACTAGATTTTGATTGTTTCCAAATGAAATTCCTCTAGTAAACGAACCACTATAATCCACTCCTTGTAAATTCAATAAATCCGTACTATTACTTTGTTCTAAGAAGGGGTCAAAAATATAATTTTCGGGCATCATGGGGTCTACTCGAATATACTGCGAATCCAATCTTTGCATTCTTTGGCTCAAATTGATATTTAATACTTGATATCGAATATCAATGGTGTCTGGTAAATTATTTCCTTTCCAAGTAAATTGTTGGTATTCAAAATCATAAGCATCTTTTTCAAAAGATTTTCCATTATTAGCATCAAAAACTTGGATTGTATTAGGCATTATAGTCATGGTATCTAATACAAAAGGTTTATTTTCTTTTATGATTAAAGTATGGGTTCTCCAGTTATTTAATAAAGAGTTTTCTTTATCTTGTGCCAAAGAAATGAAAGGGATTAGAAATAATATATACAGTAAAAATGATTTCAAATATTATTTTATTTCAAATATATAAAACATTAATATAAATAAGAGCATGTTTGAAAATTTATATTTATAAAACGAATAAAGTAGGAAAATATTGAGATTAGAAATAATTTAAAACACCAGAAAAGCGGTATCCCCCATAAGAAGCTAAAACAGCAAACATAATCCAAGCGATAATTTTCAAGATAGAGAATATTTGTTCTTCTTGTCCTTTGTTTTTTTGGATTTGATTTTCAGTAATAATATCATCAATTTTATACAATAAATATTTGAGGTCATCTCCTTCTAAACCATCCGCTTTAGCTTTATTTTTGATGTCTAAATAATCATCTCCATGATGAGCCATTTGAATATATGGATTCCAATGTTTAGGGTAAGCTTTCATTGAATTTTTTTTATATTATTACAAAAATAAAAATAACTATTTAACCATTCTTATTAAGAGTATGAATAGTCGTAAAAATCT
>JAHDBK010000074.1 GCA_020630455.1 Saprospiraceae bacterium | reverse complement strand
ATTTATAATTTATTAAAATTGTACCTTTGTATCGGATGTTATCACGAAAAGTTTTTTATGAAAGCTTAAAAAGATAATTTAGCTATAATCAATTTTCCGTGATAACATCTATTTATTATTGAATTATTTTATTTAGATGAAGAACGAATTACAAGAAGTCAATCAATTTAAATATTTACAAGTAGGCCCAGAAGATGGCGAACCCTTAATGTTATTACATGGTCTATTTGGTGCATTAAGTAATTTTGAAGGAATTATAAACCACTTTCAAAAAGACTATAATGTTTTAGTTCCAATACTCCCTATTTTTGATTTACCCATAAGAGAAGTTTCCGTTTCTGCTTTAGTAGAACATGTAGTAGAATTTGTAGAATATTTGAAATTAGACAAAGTACATGTATTGGGTAATTCTTTAGGAGGTCATATTGCTTTATTATATGTATTAGAAAATCCTAAAAAAATCAATTCAGTAATTTTGACAGGAAGTTCTGGACTTTTTGAAAGTGCATTTGGTACAGGTTTTCCTCAAAGAGGAAACTACGAGTTCATTAAGAAAAAAACAGAAGATACTTTCTACAACAAAGAAGTGGCTACTAAAGAATTGGTGGATGAAGTATTTGATATCGTTAGCGATAGAAATAAAGCAATTAGAGTAGTCAAAACTGCTAAATCAGCAGTAAGGCATAATTTAAGCGATAAGTTACATCAAATTTCTGCTCCAACATTATTAATTTGGGGAACAGATGATATCGTAACTCCTCCAATTGTAGCAGAACGTTTTAATGAGTTGATTGAACACTCAGAACTACATTGGGTGAAAGAATGTGGTCATGCTCCTATGATGGAACATCCTCAAACCTTTAACAATATCTTGTCTGAATTTTTAAAAGGATTAAAGCCTGAGTCCTAAATAAAAAGGAACTATTTGAAGTCTTATTCGTTTTAAACTATTGTTAAGAATACGTCAATTTTAATATATCTCTTGCATCGCTTGTATTTATATTTATATCTTCGTATTTTTAATTCATTAATTATTTTAATTCTTTTAAAAATAAAGAAATTTCTTTATTTTTTATATTTATATCAAATAGTTGAAACGAAGAAAAATAGATATTCTCATTATTTCTGATACTCATCTTGGTACTTTTGGTAGTAGTGCTAAAGAGTTACTCAACTATTTATATAGTGTAGAACCCAAGCTGCTTATTCTCAATGGTGATATTATGGATATTTGGCAGTTCAATAAGTATTATTTTCCAGATGAACATACTGCCGTACTTCAAGAATTGGTAAGAATGGCACTATCAGGTATTCCTACTTATCATCTAACGGGTAATCACGACGATTTATTAAGACGATATACAGAAATGTCTTTTGCCAATATTCATTTGGCGGATAGTTTGATTCTCAATGTAGATGGTAAAACGGCTTGGATATTTCACGGAGATGCTTTTGACCATTCTGTTGGTGGAGTAGCTAGGGCATTGGCTCAATTTGGTGGTTGGTGTTATGATTGGTCTATATTTTTTAATAGACAATTGAATAAATTATTGAGAAGAATAGGATTAAAACCTGTTTTTATCTCTAAAAATATAAAAATGTATGTCAAAAATGCCGTCAAAAAAATGAATGATTTTGAACAAAAAGGCATAGATATAGGCATTGAAAAAGGATATGATTTTGTCATTTGTGGACACGTACATCGCCCTACTATAAAAAAACATACCAATGAAAAAGGCAGTACGACCTATCTCAATTCAGGAGACTGGATGGAAAATCTAACTTCATTGGAATATAATGATGGAAAATGGTCTTTGTATAAATACAATGAAGCAGATTATTCAAACAATTCAATAGGAGAAATTGATATAGAAGATATATCAATGGAAGAATTAGCAGAAAGAACCATCAATCCCAATATTACAGTCACTTTTGAAAATGGAAAAGTTACCCATCAACAAGGAGTCATTCAAATAAAGGATAAAACGGCATAAAAATATATTTATCCTTATACTAATCCTCTTTTTCCATTTCATAATTAAAAACTTCAAAAGATTTTGCCCAGTGCTTATTTACTTTTTGAAGGACTTCCGAATCTGTTTTTAATTTATTTTTTTTATAATTTTTAATGCCTTTTAAATAATCTTCATAGATAGGAAACACCTCATTAAAATCACCTAAATTCAAGTGATTATAAATTTGTTCTAAGCCTTTTAATTTATCATTTACAAAGTCTTCAAATTTGATTTCTATTAAATTATCTTGGGGAATAAGGTTTTTATCTTTCCAATATTTTTCATGCATTTCATTATAAATAGTTAAAATGTTTTCATCAATTACATCTACATTTTCATCTTCAATTTGAAAGAAATTGATGACATCTTTATACAATTTAAAGGTTGAAGCATATACCTTATAAGGATTTCTATAAATAAAAATAAATTTAGCATTCGGAAATTGTTCAAGTAAATAAGGAATGCGAAATGTATTAGGAGGATTTTTAAGAACTAAGCGTTTATTATCATAATTATAGGTGGCGGTTTTGAGTAAATCTAGGTATCCTTTACTCCATTGTTCTTTGATAGTAGGGTTGTCAAAATAAGCATATTGTCTCCATATTTTTTCTATACTTTGAGGATTAATCCACATATTATACATAGAATGACCACTTTGAGAAATGAGTGCCAATTCTTCTTCTTGTGGCGATTCAGTATTAATAACCATATTATCCATAGGACGTTTATTCGGCATGATGCGTGTCGCAAACCACTTGAAAAATCCACTGGCTAAAAAAGCATGAGGAAATAATCCTTGCAGGTAATTGACATAAGCAAATTGAGGGTCTAAACTCAATAAATTATGAACTAATGTTGTACCTCCTCTCCAGTGTCCTATTACAAAAACAGGAGAAGGATTGATTTGTGTATTATTCACTTTCTTGGATACACGAAATCGCTCCCACCATCTAAAGGGTAATCCCACAATAACAATAAGTGTAACCAATAAAATTTTAAGGAGGTATTTCCATTCCCATTTATATTGTGTGATATATCTCCACCATACACCCCAAGTAACACCAATTATCGAGACAACGCCCGTTTTATTGATATTCTTATTCTCAAATAACTTTGTGTTCATTATTATTTTGTAAATATATATAAGTAATTAAAAGGCAAAAGATAAAGAATTTTCTTTATCTTTTGCCTTTTAATTAATGAGTTGATTATAAAAATTATAATTCTAAACCATCAATAATTTCTGTAAGTTGTTCATTGGAAGGACGTGGGGCATCTGCACGAATAATTTTTCCTTCTTTATCTAATAGAATAAAACGAGGAATACCATTGATAAGGTAGTCTTTTACAAACTGAGAATTCCAATCATTATCAGCAAATAATTGAACCCCTTTTAATTCTTCATCCTTGACCATGTTTGTCCATGTTTCGTGGTCTTTTTTTCTATCAATAGAAATAGAAACAAACTCAATGTCTTTATCGTGGTATTTCGCTTCTACTTCTTTCAAATGAGGAATTTCTCTTTTACAAGGTCCGCACCAAGTAGCCCATACATCGATATATACATATTTTCCTTTGAGGTCTCCTAGAGAAGTTGTTCCGCCACTATGATTTTCATAATTTGTAAAAGTAGGAGAATTTTGCCCCGCAGCTAAACTCTGCATCTTCGAGTATTTTTTAGCCATTTTTTTCTTGAACTCATCATCGCTAGAAATTTCTACTAATTTAGCATATGTATCGTCATTTCTTTCATCACCAATAGACATCACATAATTGAAAAATTCTTTGACTACATAGTTTTTAATATCTTGGTTTTGCTTTCCACCAATATATTCGAAGAAACGAGCGTGCACATCTGTTTCACCTTCTTTATAATCTTTGTATATAAAATTAGAAAAATTATCAGACAAAGCACTTCTATAATTTGGAGAAGTATTTAAATCATCTCCACTATCCCAATTGACATTATTAATAAAAGTTTTGATAGCGTCGGATGCAACATAGTCTTTTTCGTCAGAATATTTAGCATGATATTGAATATAAGTATTAATATCATATACTGTTTTATACTGAATATTCTTAGTTTCACTTTGTTTAAAAACTTCAGCAACTGGACTGCTATTTAAAAATGCCAAAGTTTTTTCTTCTTTCGTTTTAATACGGTCTAAAAACTCCGTTTCTCCTACTTTTAAATTCTCCATGACATTAGCATATAGTGTATCTACACCTTTAGCTTTGTCTTGTAAGTAAGAATTAGCTGCTTTACTATTGCCATCAAAACTCAAGCTATTTTTGAAGTCTTTAGCATCTGCATTGATGGTCATATTAGCACCAGCGTCTTTGTCAAAATACATTCTAAATCTATTGTCTCCAACAAATACTTGGTAAAAACCAGTATTCAAATCTAATTCGGAAGAAAAAACAGAATCTTGAAATGCTATTTTTTCATCAAAATTAAAACCTCGAACTCTTATAGAATCAACTTTTTCAACATTTTTTATAGTTCCAGAAAGTGTAAATGTATCATTCTCTTCAATTGTTGCGTTAGGGTTACAAGCTATAAAAAAGCTTAGGAAAATAAATAGAATAAAATTTCTCATGATTTTTTAAAATTTAACAGATGTTATTACGAACAGTTTTTTATGAAAAAAAATTTAGATATAATCAATTTTTCATAATAACATCTAATATTAATACTACTCAAATAAATGAATTTTATATTTAAAAAAGAAAAAGTATTTAATTTATTATTAAAATAAATATAAAATGAATTTAATTTGTATTTTAGCTTCTCGTTTTTAAACGGTAAAAATAATCAAACTTTGAAACATTTAATTCCAGATTTTATTGCTAAAAAAGAAAAGCAAAATAAAAGACATGGTACTTTTCAGGCCTTTACTATGTTTTTGGACTTGTCTGGATTCACTAACTTGACAGAACACTTGTTCAAAGAAGAAGGAAATGAGGGAGCAGAGCTCATGTCTGAAATATTGAACAATATCTTTTCTCCTCTAGTAGATTTAGTATACGAAAAAGGGGGTTTTATTCCTTATTATGCAGGAGATGCCTTTACTGCGGTATTTCCCATTACAGAAGATAGTATTGCAGCAGAAGAACTCGCTAATACTGGATTGAAAATACAAAAAGTTTTTTCTGAAAAAGAAGAAGTTATTAATGATAAAATATTCCCTATTCGATTAAAAATAGGAATGTCTTTTGGTACTGTAGAATGGGGCATTGTAGGCAAAGAACACAAAGGATATTATTTTAGAGGTCCTGCCATAGACAATAGTGCTAATAGTGAGCATTTAGCAGAAGTAGGAGATGTTATCGTTGACCAATATTTTGTAGAGAAATGCGATGATGAAGATTCTCATTTTACTTGCGTAAAATTAAAAGAAGGATTTTTTAAAGTAATTGAAGCAATCCCCAATCCCAATCTAAAATTAAGTCCCAAGGAAATGCTTCCTATGGAGCATGATGACTTAGAGCCATTTTTACCTAATAATATTATTTATTATAATAATAAAGGAGAATTCCGAGAGACGGTTAGTATTTTTATTTCATTTAAAAATATAGAAGACCCTAATATCTTTGATGAATTTGCTACAATAGTAAGAGAACAATTTTATAATTTTTCTGGCTATTTTAAGGAAATAGATTTTGGAGATAAAGGAGGTGTCATTGTTGGCTTTTTTGGAGCACCTGTTACTTATGGAGATAATGCTGAAAGAGCCTTAGAATTTATATTGTCTTTAAAACAAGAGTTGAGTCCTGTTTTGAAAAAATATCCGCTATCCTATAAAATAGGGGTTACTTCTGGAATTGTATTTACAGGAATTATAGGCGGAGATAAAAGATGCCAATATGCCGCAGTAGGAAATACAGTTAATTTAGCAGCGAGATTGATGGTCTATGCTGATTGGGATGAAGTATTAGTAGATAAGAACATACAAAAAGAGAAAGGGTTTTTATTTAGAGATAAAGGCTCAATCATCTATAAAGGTTTCGATGGTTCAATACCAACTTATGTTTTCCAAGGAAGAAATGAGCAAGAACAATTCTATGCTGGAAAAATGGTAGGTAGGGATGATGAATTAGAGCAATTATATACTTTAACAAGTAATGTTTTTGATAATAATCAATTTTCTATAGGAGTTGTGTTTGGTGAGGCGGGTATTGGTAAGAGTCGTTTGTTGTATGAATTACATCAAAAACTCAAAGAAGACGGATTTGGGCATTGGTATGTTGGTCAAGCAGATCAAATACTCCAAAAGCCATTTAATCCATTTATATACTTATTTAAGAATGTATTCAAACAATCTCCTGAACAAAGTTATGAAGACAACAAAGCCTCTTTTGAAGAGCGTTTTCAAGCAATAATTGAACAATGTGAGGAAGTTAAAGGAGAAAAACCCGAAATTCAAGTAGTTATTAAGGATTTGTTGCGTACTCAAACAGTTATCGCTGCAAGGTTGGGTTTGTTTTATGCGGATTCTTTATGGAATCAATTAGATGCAAAAGGTAGATATCAAAATACAATATCAGCTTTTATCAATTTACTCAAAGCAGAAGCTATTATTAATCCTTATGTATTAGAAATTGAAGATGGACATTGGTTTGATAACTCTACTAAGGCTTTATTAAGTGAATTGATTCTAGCCTTACAAAATTATCCAGTTTGCTTGTTGATAACTTCAAGGTATCATGAAGAAGATGGTAGTAAACCAATATTTTTTGAAAAAGAAGTGCCAACAGAAACACCATATAGCGAATTGGACTTAAACGTTCTTTCTCCTGATGCAATCGAATCTTTTGCGGAAGCAAAACTAAAAGGAAATATAACTAAAGATTTAAAAACCCTTTTAGTTAAAACAACAAATGGAAATCCTTTCTATACAGAACAAGTACTAGAATATTTTTCTGAATCAGGCTTATTAAAAGAAAAAGAAGGCGTTTGGAATGTAAAAGATAAAAATGTCAAAATATCAGGTTCTATTAATGCGGTATTGATGGCAAGGATAGATAGACTTTCTTCATTAGTGAGAGAAACCGTCAAAGCTGCTGCAGTTATAGGAAGAGAATTTGAAGTGCAAGTTTTGAATGAAGTCATGCTCAAACAAGAAGAGTTTGTCAAGAGAAATGGTAATGCACAATTATTATTACAAGAACAAATTGATACTGCAGAAAAAAGCCAAATTTGGAAAGCTGTTAATGAGTTAAGGTATATTTTTAAGCATTCTCTTTTGAGAGAGGCGGTGTATGATATGCAATTGAGAACCCGTTTGAGGGAGCTACACAAATATATTGCTGAAGCTATTGAAAATTTGTATGAGGAACATATTCAAGAAAGATTTGCAGACCTTGCCTTTCATTACGAACAAGCCAATATCAAGGAAAAAACAGCATTTTATTTAGAAAAAGCAGGAGATTATTCTAAGGATAATTTTCAAAATCAAAGAGCCATTTTTTACTATGATAAATTAGCATTACACCTTAAAAAATATAAAAATAAAGCACCTTATGTAAAAGCATTACTCAAAAAAGCCAAGATTCAAATTTTGATTGGCAATTGGGCAGACAGTGAAGAAATCATCAAAAAAGCATTGAGCTTAGCTAAAAATGCAGATAGCCCACTTTTACTTGCTAGGTTGAATAATGAATTTGGTTATTTATTGACCTTGAAAGGAAATTATAATGATGCTGAAAAATATTTAAGTACTGCTATCGACCAGTTTAAAAATATCAAAGATACTTATGGAATGTCCAAAGTATATGGCAATATGGGTAATGTATTCTTTAGACAAGGAGAATATGAAAAAGCCAAAGAATATTTCAAAGAAAGCCTTCATTTAGGTCAACAAACAGACAGGGTTCAAAATAATTATGAAATTGTTTCTAACTTAGGCTTAGCCTTAATGAACCAAGGAAATTATGAGGAAGCGATTGCTACAATGCAACCTAATTTAGAGAAGATAGAACAAGCAGGAAATAAACAAGGAGTAGCTAATGTCAGTATATTTTTAGGAATTGTTTTCTTCGAAAAAGGAGATAATGATCAAGCTATGCTTCATTACCAAAAAGGATTGAAGGAATGTGAAGATTTAGATAATAAATTTATGATGGCAATTGCTCTTGGATGTATGGGTAAATTGCTGGTAAAGAAAGGGCATTTTGATACGGCTACTGAGTTATTTGATAGAGATTTAAAAATTTGTAGAGAGTTAGGGGACAAACAGGGTACTTCAATCGCACTTGGTTTGCTAGGTGATTTATACTTGGAAAAAGGCGATATAGACCAAGCTATTCAATACTTAAAAGAACACTTGAGACTCTCTGAAGAATTGAATTATCAAAAAGGAATTGCTAGTGCTTTAGGTTCAATGGGAGATGCTTATTTTTATAAAGAGGATTATAATGAAGCCAGAAGAGTATATAAAAGAGGAATGAGAATTTGTGAAGAAATTGATAACAAACGCCTCTTGATTATGCTGTTAATGAGAATGACAGAATTATTATTGAAAACAAATGGCAATCCTAACGAAGTTAGAAAATTGACTAAAAAAGGAGATGTAATTGCTGAAGAAATCGGAAATGAAGAATTAATCTTTCTTACATCTATAAAAAGAGCTCAAGTGGAACTTCATCACGGCGACCCTGAAATGGCTTATATTGTTTTACAACACCTGCTTAAAAAATCCCAAACTGATGAAGAAAAAGGAGAAGTCCTTTTTGTTTTAGCCACATCACCACATGTTAGCGATAGAGAAAAATTCAAGCAGCAATCTCTTGAAGTTTATAAAAAATTATATGCAATAACTCCTAAATATATTTATTCTAAAAGAATTAAAACACTTGATGCCCTTTGATATTTCGTAATAACATCTAATTAGTCTAAAAACTCCTGTTTTTTTTTGATTTTTTAAATATAAAAGCGTTTCTTTGCAGAGATTTTCTCTAAAGTATTGAATTTTAGAGATTTTTATTATATATTTTATTGATTATTAGTGCTTTAAGCATATTAAAAACAAATAATTAAAATGGCATTAATCGGACAGATTAGAAACAACCTATGGTTAGTGGTTGTACTTGTAGGTTTAGCAATGGCAGGGTTTTTACTCATGGAAGCGACATCAAGTAGTAATTTAACAGGAGGTGGCGTCAATACAGTTGGTAAAGTAGCTGGCAAAAGTATAGATGTACGCACTTTCGATAGAAAAATGACTTACCGTTATGGTAATTCAGGTGCTGATGTTAATGCAGTGCGTACTCAAATGTGGGATGACATGGTAAATGAGGCATTGATTGACAAACAAGCAGCAGCTCTTGGTTTAAGTGTTTCTGATGAAGAAATGAACACCTTATTATATGGTCCTAACTTTAGTCAAATAATCAGAAGGGATTTTGGTAACCCTCAAACAGGGATTATTGATACCAATCAATTAAAGCAAATTCGTGATTTAGAAAATACTAATCAATTAGAAACGAATCCTGAATATAAAGAATTTGGATACAGGTGGAAAGAGCAAAGAGAACGCGTTAAATACGATTATTTGCAAACCAAAATTAATAATTTAATCGGAGGTTCGGTATATGCTCCTACTTGGATGGTCAATATGCAGCACAATGACAAAAGTGCATTGGCTAAATTCAGATATGTTAGAGTTCCTTTTGATAAAATTAATAACTCAGAAGTAGATGGTTTGTCTGATGAAGACTATCAAACTTATTTAGATAATAATAAAATGAAATATTATCAAAATAAGCCTACTTCTACTATCAGTTATGTAACTTTCGAAGTTCAGGCAAGTGCAAAAGATTCGGCTAATATCAAGCAAAGAATTGTTGATGATATTGAAACGATGAAAAAAACAGAGGATGATAGAATCCAAATGTTTGTAGATTCTAAACAAGGTGCTTTTGATGAAAAATATTTCTTAGAAGATGAATTATTGAATGATGAGGTAAAAGAAAATATTTTTAATGCAGAGATAGGTAGCGTTTATGGGCCTTATACGGATAATGGAGAATACAAAGCCGTTAAATTATTAGGTAAAAAAACAGTTCCAGATTCTGTTCAAGCTCGTCATATCCTTTTAAGAATAGACCCTAATATTCCTAATAGTTATCAACAAGTAAAAGATACGATTAATAAAATTAAAGACATGATAGAAAATCAAGGGTTTACCTTTGATTCTTTAGCATTGAGATATGGAACTGATGGAACTAGAACAGAAGGTGGTGACCTAGGGGTATTTCCTCAAAATAGAATGGTTAAACCATTTAATGACGCTGTTTTCTTCCAACTAGAAAAAAATGAATTAGGGATAGTTGAATCACAGTTTGGTTTACATTTAGTGGAAGTAACTAAGTCTTATTCTTCTGGTAAAAAAGGAGTAAAATTAGC
This sequence comes from Saprospiraceae bacterium, assembly GCA_020630455.1. Lineage (GTDB taxonomy): Bacteria > Bacteroidota > Bacteroidia > Chitinophagales > Saprospiraceae > JAHDCE01. Next base: position 731 of record JAHDBK010000074.1, on the reverse strand, counting down.
TTATATTGGTTATCCTATTATTCCTTCTAAAGAGACGCAACAAGCAAGATATCGTGAAGCCCTTGATTTTGCTAAAACACATCGCACTTTAGACGAATTGAAAAAAGCGGTTAGCGATAGCGACGAAGATTTAACTATTGAAACGACTATTCCTATGGATGAAAATGCCTTTTTCATTGAAGGTTTAGGTGCAGGAGACTCTAGAAGTATTGTTCAATTTGCAAATGAAGCAGAAGAAGGAGAGGTTTCAGTAAAAGTTTATAGATATACAGATAATATTAGATATTATGATAATAAATATGTTGTCGCTGCTGTTGCTGCTAAAAATGATGTCGGTGTTCCTTCTCTAAATAGTATGAAGAAAACACTTGAGCCATTAGTACTTAATGAGAAGAAAGGAGCAATGTTAGTTAATAAAATAGGTGACGTAGCTAACTTAGATGCAGTATTAGAGTTGTACGAGGATTTAAAACTAGATTCTCTTAATGCTTCTATTGGTGGAGCTTCTGTGCTTAATGAACCAAAAGTTATTGCATCTGGATTTAAATTGGCTGCTGGTCAAGCCTCTAAACCAATCGTTGGAAACAATGGTGTATATGTATTACAAATGGTTGAAAAAACAGAACCATCTAGTACACCAGATGTAGGAAGTTTAAGGTCTCAATATACTAGCAATACTAAAAGTACAATGAGGTTTTCATTGCTACAAGCATTAAAGAAAACAGCTAAAA
>JAHDBK010000073.1 GCA_020630455.1 Saprospiraceae bacterium | reverse complement strand
TACCTCATCAAAGCCACATCGCCTTTTTTAACCTCTTCCGTACCATCTCTATAACGAACTTTAGCGAAATAGACATAGATGTCAGAAGGAAGGGCCTTGCCATTGAAGGTGCCATCCCAACCCGGTTGAGCGATATTATCCCATACCAATTCTCCCCAACGGTCAAATACTTTAAATTCTAATACTTCAGAAGAATAAGTATCATATACAGGGTGGAAATAGTCATTCAAATCATCACCATTTGGTGTGAAAATGTTTGGAACTTGGAAAGGTATATATCTTACAAATATGGTTATAAACTCATAATATACACAACCATCTGGGCCCGTAATCATTACCGTATAAGTAGTATTCACAACTGGATTTACCTCTACTGATTCATTGCCACTAGGATTGTCTCCTTGGTCACTAGACCAAGTATAGGTAGAACCCGCAGGGTAACCATTAACGGTAATAATAGTCGTTTCTCCTGCAATTATGGTATTATCAACTGCATCAGAACTAATACTAGAATTAGGAGGAGGAATAACAAACACAGACATAGTATCACTTATTACACAATTACCCACCATATATTCAACATAATAATCGGTATCACCCCAAGGTTGTACTTGAGTGTATAAATAATCTCCTACTTCTTCGCCCCATTCATTATACCAAGTATATTCACCCCAAGCTAAACTGCCTTCAGCAATGAGTTCGGCTATTTCTCCTCTACAGATAGTTTGGTCTTCACCTGCATTGACAACAATATCTAATACAGTGATTTCAACACATTCAGTTACCTCACAACCATCTTTAGATGCCGTTAAGCAATAAGTAGTAGTAACTTCTGGATAGACACTAGGTACACCAGAAGTAGGTTCCGTAAGTGTAGGGTCAGCTGGTGTGGCCGTCCAAGAATAAGTTGTTCCCACCGCTTCTATATAGCCTAATGTAGCTGCATCACCAATACATATCGTTTCATTAGGATGTACTCCGTAATCTGGACCTTCTTTGATTTCAATGGTTATGGCAGTTTGAGTAGAACAGCCATTTTGTGTTGCTGTAACGAAGTAAGTAGTCGTTCCATTAGGATTGAGTGTTTGAGTACTTAATGTAGGGTCTGTAAATTCATTAGCTGGTGACCACATAATAGAACCATTACTCGTTGCTGTTACCATTACACTTTCTCCTAGACAAACAGCAGTGTCGCCTTGGTCTAAAGAAAGGGCAGGAGCTTCGCTTACTGTTATATCTACAAATTCAAATACAGTACATTCATTAGACATAGATTGGGCAGTATATGTATGTACCCCTACTGTAGCAGGTGTTACCGTAATAATAGGTCCACTTTGAATCATCATTCCATTATCATCCCACCAAGTAACAGCTCCTTGGGTATTGGCATTAAGCGTAGCACTTTCGCCAAGGCATATTTGGTCATCACCTGTTACAGCTAAGTCCAAATCTTCTGTATTAATTACTACACTTGCAGTACCTTCACATCCATCCATATTAGTAACAACAACACTGTAAGTACCTGCTTGTGTAACGATTAAACTATCATTATCACTATTATCATCCCAAGTGTACGAACTATACATTTGGTCTAAAGTTAAAATAGTGCTATCCCCATTACAGAATGTAAAATCACCCATAATCACTGGATTCGGATTGTCTGCTACAAAAACTTCGGTTGTAGCTGTACCTGTACAAGTGCCACTTGTTAAAGTAACGGTATATATTCCAGAGCTACTTACGTCAATAGAAGGAGTATCTCCATTATTACTCCATTGATATGTATCATAAGTTAATGGACCAGCAGTTAGAGTAGTGATTCCACCATCACAAAGGTTGAGGTTGCCAGTAATTTCAGCGGGAATATTACCTAAATCATTTAAGAAGATATTAGTAGCAGCAGTACAGCCATAGTCGTCTGTAACAGTTACTTGATATACATCAAAGCCACTCAAATTAGTTACTGTTGAAGTGGTTTGTCCATTAGCATTAGCACTCCATTGATATGTGTAATTACCAAAGCCACCACTTGCTTCTACCTCTATGATTCCTTGAGATGAACCACAGAAGTCATCAAATTGATTGATTACATTAATCTGAGGTTCTGATACATAAACCGTTACAGAATCCATTGAAGAACAGAATGTTCCCATCGTAATATCATCTATTGCAAAATCATTACCTGAACCTGCAGTATTAAGATTGATAATACATAGGTCTATAATAGTGTTGCTTCCAGAGTTCCAGGTTAAATTATTATTATCCCATTGACAAGTATTAGTAGTTAAATTTAGAGGGCTACCAACTGCTAATCCATTAATAGTGAATTGTAGTTCACCAGGAGCACTTGCTACAACAGAAGTAGCGAAAAACTCCATAAAATAATCTGTATTAGGTTCTACGTTTACTTGTTGACACCAAAGGAATTGATTGGGACTACTAGACCCATTATATACCCCCATATATCCTGTTCCAGAAGTATGGTCGCCACAAGAAACGAAGTTGACATGAGAAGCATTTGGGTCTGTAAAAACTCCATAAGAACCAGGGTCACTTAATAATCCAAACGTTCCTCCTGTTCCTACAAAATAATTAGTAGTAAATCCAGTGTTTCCTTGTTCAAAATCACCATTTATAAGGATGTTTTCAGATAAATAATTTCTTTCTACATAATAAGTTGTAGTAGTGGTAGGATTGGCAGTTGGGTTAGCGATATTAGCATCACTAAGAGGACCGCCTGACCATAAGTATGTACCATCACCTCCTGTTGCATTCAATTGAATTAAACCACCAATACAAACGGTATCAATATCAACAGTAGCTACTATTGGGTCAAGAGCAGGTACTGTTGCTGAAAGAATCAGACTACAGCCAGCAGCATCAGTAATAGTTACTGTATAGTCGCCGCCTTCTAGCCCTACGGCGGTATCGTCATGTCCGGCTGCACTTCCTGACCATTCGTATGTAAAAGGAGCAATACCACTAGTTGTTTCAACAGTAATCGAACCATTGGGTGTATCACAAGTATTGGTGTTGATTTCTAATACTTGAGCCGTTATATTTGAACCAGAAATAACAGTGACTGTACTTTCCCCTGTACACCCAGAAGGTAAGGTTACTGTGACGGAGTAATCCCCTAACATATCCACAGAAATTTGTTGACTAGTTTCATTAGTACTCCATGAATAATCAGAATAACCACTTCCTGCATCAATTACAGTACTCGCTCCAGGACATATTTCAAAAACACCAGTAATCGTGGGAGCAGGATTTGTTACTACGGTTATTTGTACAGAATCTTCTATTATACAACCACCACCAGAAGATGCTTCTAAGTAATAGGTAGTGGTATTGTTGGGTGTTGCTATTGGATTAGCGGGGTCAGTTAAATCTAATGTATTGTCTGGTGTCCAAGTATAAGTTACACCAGGAGTTGCTACTCCCCCAATTGCTATAGATTCTCCTACACAAATTGGGGCATCTGGTATTATTTCGTAATTGAATACTCCTTGAGTCGATACTTCTATATATACGGTATCGCTTAAAAGTACAGGAACGCCACAACCATTATATGAAACTTCTGAATGATAAAAAGTAGAAGCAGCAGGACATACATTAGTACTAGGGTCTGTACTAATAATATTATCATTTTCATCATACCATGTAATACTAAAATTAGCCGCTCCTGCTGGATTAAATCTCCAAGCATCGTTCATTGCTGTCCATTGAGCAGGGTAGTTTCTTCCTGGAATTACAACTGCTTGTGTCCCTGTTGCATTTTGAATACCATGAATGGCTGCTCCGTCATTCCAAGAAGCACAAAGCGGTTTATTGGCAATATAAGTTTCAATAATATTGGATGTTTCATAAATAGCTATTTGTTGTGTAGAAAAGTCAGAACTACAACTAAACATAGGTACATTATTAAATGTAATTACAGCTACTCTACAAGGGAATTCACCATAGATAGCAAAATATATTTGCCCACCCACTCCAGGGTCAATATCATGAAAAGGACAAGTAATAGAATTGAGAATATCTTGATTACCTGGAATTCCTTGTGTAATATCCCATTCATTAAAGCCATTGGCATAGTTCATATCGAAGGAAATTACCCCATTTGATCCAATTACTAATTGGTCGTATGTACCTCCGTAAAAGCAAAAATCAAATGGTAAACCAATTGGAGAAGACCATTGGTCATCTGTATTATTCAATATGGGTGTTCCACCAATAAAAGGAAAAGGAGTATAAGCGATTTGTTCAAAAGTATAATTAGTAGTTGCAAAACCGCCTGCTAATGTATTGGCAGTTAAATCAACACATTGTCCTACACAAATAGTATCTTCAGAAACAAATGATTCCGATTCGGGACAACTTGTAAAGGCATCATCATAACAGGCATCTTGAGAACATGCCCAGTTGATAGTGAACCCTGTTTCTGTAACAGAGCCATCAGAAGTGAAATTAATGGTTACACAGCCCTCACTTTTAATTTCTAAACCAGAACCAACACCTCCTAAGTCTGCTAAAGGAGTAAGCGTAGTGCCACCAGGCAAGTATCCTGAAATAATTAAATCATCACAACATGATTCTATATCATAGTCCACAGTTAATGTTAAACATTCAAATGGATTAGATGGGCAGATTTGAGCTGTTATGTTTTCACCATCTGAATAATTACCTGTTGGGCCACCAGTATCATATAATGTTCCATTACAATTATCATAAACTGCTCCATCAGAAATGTTCACTTCGGTAGGAGGCGTAAATTCTTCAACACAAAATTCAAATGCTCCTTCCATAGAAGCACCTGTCGACCAATCTGTTACAAGGACATAATAAGGGAATCCTGGAAATAATGCAGTAGCTGGAATATTGACTTCCACATAATTAGAACCAGCATTGGCTTCTTCACAAAATGAAGCTTCAAATATACTACAATCTCCACTAATCACAGTAATACTAGGTTGGTTCATAGCAGGAGTGCTACCATCTACTACTCCCGTTACAGTGATATGTATATCTTCAGTAGGAGTAGCAGGAGGGAAAAAGTAAAACCATACCTCTCTGTCAGTACTATTACAACTTAGACCTAAAGGATTGAAAATGACATTGCCAACATCTGAGCCAGCGCCTACATTGTCATATATGTTACAATCTCCAACATTAACTTGTATTGCATTGATACAATCGTCATTAGAAGGCTGGGCATAAAGATTATGTATTGCAAAAAAAAGTGTACAGGTAAATATTATTAATCTCATTGTTCTTATTTTATTCAAGTATTGTATTTTGTATATTATGCTTTATTACGAATTATTAAGTACTAGGACAAAAGAAATAGTAATAATATCTAGTAAAAATGAGAATTTTTCTTGAATATGTATATATATTATTTTAATTTATTTAAAAGAAAAATAATCTATTTATATTTAATTTCTTCCATTTCCCTTAATTTTTTAGCTGCTTGTTCTGCTGTAATATCTCTTTGAGGGTTGGCTAACATTTCATAACCAACCATGAATTTTTTAACTGTAGCGGAACGAAGTAGGGGAGGATAAAAGACATAGTGCCAATGCCATTCAGGGTGTTTTTTTCCATTGCAAGGAGCTTGGTGAAAACCAGCAGAGTATGGGAAAGAACACTCAAATATATTATCCATTTTAACATTAATAATTCGCATCATTTCGGAAAAATCATCTTTTTCAAAATCATTCATCTCATTAATATTAGCCATTTTTCTTTTGGGTATAATCATCACCTCATAAGGCCAAATTGCCCAAAACGGCACTAGTGCTACAAAGTGTTTGTTTTCTTTAATAATGCGTTCTTGTGCTTGGATTTCTTCTTGTAAATAATCAAATAATAAAGAGTTTTCTTTATTAATGTAGTGTTCTTTTTGGTGTGATGTTTTTTGTTGGATGATTTGAGGAATGGTAGATTCAGCCCATATTTGACCGTGAGGATGTGGATTGCTACACCCCATTATAGCTCCTTTATTTTCAAAGATTTGAACATAATTAATGTCTTTATAAGATGAGAGTTCTTCAAATTGTTCAATCCATGTATCTACTACTTTTCGGATACTAAGCTGGTCCATTTCAGCTAAAGTCAAAGCATGATTAGGAGAAAAGCAAATGACTCTACAAATACCTTTGACACTTTCTGCTTTTAATAGTCCTTCTTCAAATTGGTGAGGAATGATGTCTTTTTGTAAAGCGGCAAAATCATTGTCGAATACATAAGTATCTGTATAGTGAGGGTTTTGTTCTCCTCCTACCCTAGTATTTCCTGAACACAAATAGCAATTAGCGTCATAAGGAAGGCGTTTTTGATTATTTTGTTCTTCCGTTTTGCCTTGCCAAGGTCTTTTGCTTCTATGAGGAGAAACCAATACCCACTCACCTGTTAAGATATTATAGCGTTTATGAGAGTCATTATTAAAATCAATATTCATATTGTCTAGTATTGAATAGATAGATATACTCTAAAAATTTATCATAAAAATGTAAATATAAATATTATAAAAGATTATCATTAAAAAATCACTTACCTTTGTGCCAATGAGTATTGGAAACCAAATATTAGTATTAATAAAAAAAGAAATGGTACTAGAATGGCGAAGTAAATATGCTATTGGTGGTATTATGCTATATGTGTTTTCTACTGTTTTTATAATGTATAATGGTTTTATCCAAATAGAACCCCATGTATGGAACGTGCTCTTTTGGATTGTCGCATTATTCATTTCTGTAAATGCTTTGACTAAGAGTTTTGTGAGTGAAAATACCCAAAGGCAGTTGTATTACTATACTATTGCACATCCCTTAGCAGTTATTTTTTCTAAGATTATTTATAATTGTATTCTATTATTAATATTAAATATATTATGCTTTTTAGTTTTTGGATTAATAATGGGTAATCCAGTAAAGGAAAGTGGTTTGTTTTTTATGGCATTGACTCTAGGTAGTTGTGGCTTAGCGATTACATTTACCTTCATATCGGCTATTGCGAATAAAGCGAATAATTCAGCTACTTTGATTGCTATTTTAGGTTTTCCTTTAATAATACCTATTTTGGTATCATTGATAAAAATAAGTGCATCAGCTTTGAGATTGATGACGGATACATCAGTAACTACAGATATTTGGACATTACTAATTATAGATGTCTTATTGTTGGCGATGACCTATTTGTTATTTCCATTTTTATGGAGAGATTAATTTATAAAGAATTTTTTTTATAATTTTAAATATAATGAAAAAAAATTGGTGGAAAATACTAGCAGCATTATTATTGCTTTATACCATTCTTGCTGGCTTTTTAATTCCTTTGAAATCGGGTATAGAATATGTCAATAAGGATAATGTTAATTCAGGAGCAGATTTTGAAGTAAGGGCATATTGTTATAATACTCATTTTAGTGAAGTAGATGAAATAAGAGCATGGTTGAAAATAGACTCAAGCCATATCATCAAAGCTAAAGAGGTCAAGGCAGTAGGTAATTTGATGGCAGATATCAGTTTTTCATTACCACAATTTTTACCTAATAATAAATCTCATGTTGCTACTTTAATTATTGATAATAAAAAGGATGGATACGCTATTTTGCCTAGTGCTATCCAAATTAATCAAATCGCTTTTGATACCATTCTACCCGAAGAAAATTTTGAATATGTTTCTAGTTTAGATAATGAATTAATTACCATCAACTCTTTATCATTCCCATATAGGAATATATTATATGAAACGATTAGAAACCTCTTTTTTCATGTTCCTCTTTGGTTTGGGATGCTGATTATATTTTTAGTTTCAATGATATATAGTATTTTATATTTAAGGAATAAGAATGAAATTTATGATATGAAAGCAAATGCCTTTACCCAAGTTGGCATTCTTTTCGGGATTTTAGGATTAGTAACAGGAGCGGTATGGGCGAGATGGACATGGGGAGCTTGGTGGAGTTTTGATGTGAAACAAAATATGTCTGCTATCGCTATGTTGATTTATATAGCCTATTCTGTTTTGAGGGCATCATTTGATGACGTAGAGCAGCGTTCTAGAGTATCAGCAGTGTATAATATTTTTGCATTTAGTACATTAATACCTTTGTTATTTGTTATTCCTAGATTATATGATAGCTTGCACCCTGGTAATGGAGGGAATCCTGGATTTGGAGGAGAAGATTTAGATGATACGATGAGGATGGTTTTTTATCCATCCATCATAGCTTGGACCTTGATTGGGGTATGGGTAGCACAGTTGACATATCGGTATTTAATTTTAAAAAATAAGTTAATTTATAATAGAAATAATAAGAATAGGCATAAAAATTGATTTATAATTTTCGATAAATTACATTGCAAATTATAATAATTGTAAAATTATTTTTTGTATTTGTAAAAAAATTCTTAAAATTGTTTGCTAAATTGCCAATATGTTTTCAAATTGCGGCAGTTTTTTATCCAAACACTTAAACTTTGCCAATTATGAAAAAATCAATCTTATTAGTATGTGCTTTATTGAGCACTCACTTATTATCGGCCCAAGAATCAACTCAATCCGTAATGGAAAGTTCAGGTAAAATATTTGTTGTTTTGGCAACAGTATTAGTAATATATGCTGGATTTATGATTTTTTTAACTGTGATAGATAGGAGAATATCCAATCTAGAACGCCAAATTAAAGATTAATTAGAATGAGTAGCAAACACCCGAGTTTTTTTCAAAGTGTTGAACGCAACTTTGACAAGGCAGCCATCCATACAGGCTTGCCAAAGGGACTTTTAGAACAAATTAAAGTCTGTAACGCAGTGTATCAAATGCGATTCCCTGTGAAAATCGGTAAGGATTATCATGTAATAGAAGCTTATCGTGTACAGCACAGTCATCACCGTTTACCAACTAAAGGTGGTATTCGTTATTCTATGGCTGTAAACCAAGACGAAGTAATGGCATTAGCTGCTTTAATGACTTACAAGTGTGCTATTGTGGATGTGCCTTTTGGAGGAGCAAAAGGAGGACTTAAAATAGACCCTCGCTCTTATAAAGAAGCAGATTTGCAAAAAATTACGCGTCGTTATACAACAGAATTAATTCGTAAGAATTTTATCGGACCAGGTATAGATGTTCCCGCTCCTGATTATGGAACAGGTTCTAGAGAAATGGCTTGGATTCTTGATACTTACCAAACCTTCAAAAATGGGGAAATTGATTCTGCTGGTTGTGTGACGGGTAAACCAGTTAATCAACATGGTATCAATGGCCGTACTGAAGCAACGGGTAGAGGAGTATTCTATTCGCTTCGCGAAGTAGTTTCTTATAAAGAAGACATGGCTAAATTAGGTTTGACTCCAGGCATTGCTGGAAAGACAATGGTTGTACAAGGTCTAGGAAATGTAGGATACTATGCAGCCAAAATATCTATTGAAGAAGGTGATGTTAAGTTAATTGGTGTATCTGAATACGAAGGGGCTATCTATAAAGAAGATGGCCTTGATTTAGACGCGTTGATGAAGCACAGAAAGAAAACAGGTTCTATCTTGGATTTTCCAGGTGCTAAAAACTTGAAGAAAAGAGAAGATGCACTCGAATTAGAGTGTGATATTTTAGTGCCTGCGGCATTGGAAAATCAAATTACTAAAGAAAATGCTCCTCGCATCAAAGCAAAAATCATTGCTGAAGCCGCTAATGGTCCTGTAATGGCAGATGCTGAAGATATATTATTGAAAAAAGGAATTATGGTTATTCCTGATATGTATATCAATGCAGGAGGGGTAACAGTTTCTTACTTTGAGTGGTTGAAAAACTTATCTCATATGAGATTTGGTCGTATGCAAAAGCGTTTTGACCACAATACTTATATGAATTTAATGACTACAGTAGAAGAAATGACGGGTAAGAAAATTGGTACTAAAGAAAAATTATTAATTACTAGAGGTGCCGAAGAAATAGATTTAGTGAATTCTGGTTTGGAAGAAACGATGGTTTATGCCTATCAAGAAATTCGTCAAATATTTAAAAAGAAAAAAGATATTAAGGATTTAAGAACGGCTGCATTTGTTAGTGCATTGAACAAAATCAGCAGTGATTATATGACTTTGGGTATCTTCCCTTAATCTATTTTTAATATTAATTAACAAAATTTCTTTATTTTTAACATTAAAATAAAGAAATTTTGTTATTTTTGCAGCTGTATTAAAGAAATTATAATTCATGACAGAGAGATTAGACAAAATTGATTGGGGTATATTAAAAATCCTTCAAGAGAATAGCAAAATCACGAATTTAGAGTTATCTAAGAGAATTGGTTTATCACCAGCTCCAACTTTAGAGCGTGTGAAAAAATTAGAGCAAAGTGGTATCATAGAAAGTTATCACGCTCATGTAAATCCACAATCAATTGGATTGAATGTACAAACTTTTGTATTGGTTTCTTTAGCATGGCAAAAGAAAAATGCACGCCAAAACTTTTTAGAAAAAGTACAATCTATTGATGAAATTGTTTCTTGTTATATTATTACAGGAGAAGCAGATTTCTTGATTAAAGTAGTTTGTAAAGACATTCCTACTTATGAACAATTGTTATTCAAAACATTGTCTCAAATAGAAGAAATAGAAAGGCTAAAAACATTGATGACTCTTTCTACAGTTAAAGATTCAATGGTTTTGCCACATAGTTATGATGACAAATAAATCTTGACCTTATTTATATAAAAAAAGCCGCTAAGTAAAGCGGCTTTTTTTATGAACAATTCTAATGTCTAGGAGGCGGACGATGATGATGAGGTGGTCTGCCATGTCCAGGTGGTGGACCTTCAGGTCGGTTTTCTGTAAATTTTCCTTTCAGACATCGACCAACAAAGGGATATTCATCTGTTAGAAAATAAGCATAAGAGCCATTGTATTCAATACCATTGCATTCATCCAAATCTCCCGTTTCTGGTATATACACCCAATCAGAGACAAATGTACCATCTGGCTGACTATTGTTGAGTTCTTTGTTCATTGTTGTTTTTGGATTTCTATAAGAACAAACATCACCTGTTCTCAATTCATCTGATAATTGATAACTTGCTTTGAATTGTCCACTTTTGGAATAATATATGGGATAACCATCTTTGGCAAAGCCAACTAAGATGATATCTTCACCTTTATCTAATTGCTTAACGA
>JAHDBK010000072.1 GCA_020630455.1 Saprospiraceae bacterium | reverse complement strand
TACTATATTTGATTTGTAATTTATTTTGAAACCTAAGAGCATGTTTAAATCTTAAACTTTAAGAGAACCAAGCTATTAAGAACTTGACTTCATAAATATTGAGTCGTTTATCCCGATATACTCAAGAATATTTATTTTGCCAAAACCTCAATCTATTGATTCTCATTGTGATAAATTTTCAAACATGCTCTAAAAATGTAAAATCATGAATTTCAAATTCCATTTTTTATTATTATTAATTATTCTTTTATTTTCTAATTTTATTGAAGCTCAAGATGAGAAGGAAAGAAAATTTTCCTTTGCAGTTGAAACAGGATTAGGAATGTCAAAACTTCTTTATAGCACCCAAGACCAAGATTATAAAGACTTAGCTGCTAATTTTAGAGAAACTTATAAGCCTGCTTTTAGTTATGATGTAGGATTTTTAAGTGCTTATCACTTGAATAAAAAATCAGCTATTCAAATGGGAGTGAAGTATATGTCGCTTAGACAAACTACAGGGAAAACTGATCTAGTTTTTGGAATTATTGGTATACCCCTTGATGGAACTTTTAAATATAAATTAGATTTTAATAGTAGTTTTATAGATATTCCGATTAGATATATTCATGATATTAAAAATTGGGGAATAGTAGGAGGAATATCACCTAATATTTTTATTCAAACAATAAGTAAAACTACATTTTATTCAAATGATGAAAAAAGTTCTGAAAAAATGAAGGAATCATTTAATGGAGAAATTCAAAGAAGAGCCAACCTTATGGGAGAAGTAGGAATAAGGTATCTTATACCTTTTGGAGCAAGATATAATTTATATGTAATGCCTGCATTTAAAATCCAATTATTACCTACTGCAAGAGACCAAAATATTAATTCTAGGTTTTATTTCTATGGAATTAAAATAGGTACTTCTTTTTAGGTTGATAAAGAAAATTCTTTATTATTCGCTTTAAATATGATGAAAAGTATGTTCTAAAAAATAGTTACTTTAGGTAACCATTCTTGAATTGTTTTCTTTGTTTCACTGCTTATTTTTGTTCCACCAATATTCAAAAATTCCAAATGTTTACACTCCTTAATTGTTTCTGGAAGAGCACTGATTTTAGTGCTTTGTAAATCTAAATACTGTAGGTTAGGTAATCTCTTGTCAATAGTTGAAGGAACTTCTTCAAACTCCCATAAGCCAAGGACTAGGGTTTGTAATTTAGGGAATAAATATACTTCTAATGGAAAACGACTAGCATCATTGTCATAATGTCTAACATAAAGAATATAAACATCTTCAGGTTTAACCCATACCGCTTCTTTTGAAATAGGGTCTGCTTTGAAGTCATATACATATAATTGTACTTCTCCATTGTCATTAGGAGTAACTACATCTTCAACTTTTTCTAAATAGTAAGTCGTTTCTTGATCTAATTCTTCATAAGAAAGTAGAGTAGATTCTTTTGATTTTTCTTCATCTCCTTGAGCGAAACTATTGCTAAAGGTAAAAGTCAATAATGTAATTAGTAAGTAGTTTAGAAATTTCATTCTTAATTTTTTTAATAAAATAAACAATTGCAAAAATAATATTTTTTATCTTTAATTTAGTTAATACTTTCTTACATTGAGGTTAAATTAATAACAAAATGAATAAACCTTGTTTAAGTTTTTGGGAAAGAGATACCTTTTTTTCGGATATCTCATTTACTATAATTGGAAGTGGAATTGTGGGCATTTCTTCCGCCTTGAAAATAAAAGAAACACACCCTAATGAAAAGGTAGTTGTATTAGAAGCAGGTATGATTCCTAGTGGAGCAAGTACAAGGAATGCAGGCTTTGCTTGTTTTGGTTCGGTTACTGAAGTTTTGGATGATTTATCACACATGCCAGAGGACGAAGTACTTGCATTGGTTGAAAAAAGATGGAAAGGACTACAAAAATTACAAAAAAGGGTAGGGAAAGAATTAGAATGGACGACTTGTGGAGGCTATGAATTATTTATGGAAAATGAGGAAGATATTTACAAAGATTGTTGTGATGCTATTCCTATTTTTAATAAAAAATTATCTTCTATTATAGGTAGAAATGATATTTATGTCAATAAAGATATAGAAATATCAAAATTTGGATTTAAAGGGGTAAAGCATTTAATAAAAAATCAAGCAGAAGGCAGTATCCATACAGGTAAAATGATGTCTCGATTATTAGAAATTGCCAAAAATAAGGGAATCGAAATTTATAATGGGGCAAAGGTTGTCCAATTAGAAAATAGTAGTATAGGAGTAGAAATACTCCTACAAGATGGACGAGTTTTGAAAACCAATAAAGTGCTAGTCGCCACTAATGGATTTGCTAAATTGTTGTTGAATAATATTGATGTTGTACCCGCTAGAAATCAAGTAATGATAACAAAATCTCTTTATAATTTAAAGGTTAAAGGAACTTTTCATTATAATGAAGGCTATTATTATTTTAGGAATGTTGGTGATAGAATTTTATTTGGAGGAGGTAGAAATCTCAATCCTTTAAACGAACAAACCAATGAATTTGGAACAAGTTCAGAAATTCAAAATCACTTGCTAGAAATGATGAAAGAAGTGATTTTGCCAAATACTCCTTTTGAAGTAGATATGTGGTGGAGCGGAATTTTAGGAGTTGGAAAAACTAAAAAACCTATTATTAAAAAAATTAATGAAAATATTGCCATATCAGTAAGAATGGGAGGGATGGGAGTCGCTATCGGAACACTTGTCGGAGAGGAAGGAGCAGATTTATTAATATAAAAAAAACCTGCTTATTAAATTTAAGCAGGTTTTTCATATTGAAAAGGGATAATAGTTTATCCTTCTTTGTTTTCATCTTCAGCAGGAGCCTCATCTTTGGCTTCTTCTACTTTTTCTTCAACTGCATCAACTACTTCCTCCGCTGCATCAACTACTTCTTCTACAGTCTCTTCTACTACTTCTTCAACAACAGGGCGAGTACCAGATAATTTTTTGTGGTAATCAGCTCTTGCTTGCTTAGAAGCTTCAACTCTATCTGCTAATTTGGCATCTTTAGTATCAATCCATTCTTGATATTTAACCATAGCTTGCTCTTCAGTCATTACTCCTTTGGCAACTCCTCTCATTAAATGTTTACGATAAAGAACGCCTTTGAATCGCAAGATAGCTCTAACCGTATCAGAAGGTTGTGCTCCTTTTTTTAACCATTCAAATGCCTTGTCTCTATCTATAGAAATTGTTGCAGGAGAAGTCATTGGATTGTAACTACCGATTCTTTCGATATAACGACCATCTCTTTTTGCTCTGCTGTCCGCAGCTACGATGTGGTAAAAAGGTGCTTTTTTACGACCTTTTCTTTGTAATCTTAATCTTACCATTTTTTTAAATTTTAATTTGATATAATCAAACCTAATTCCTCAATAAATTTGACTCTTTAGGTTTATAAAAACTTTAAGGCTGCAAAGATAAAAATGATTTGTATAAAAAAGAATATATCTTTATTTTTTTATATAAAAAAATGATAATTTAATATAGGGATTAAAAACTAGATAGCTGTATTTTTTAACAACAATGACTAGGGATAGTAAAAATGAAGGTTGAGCCTTTTCCTACTGATGATTCTATTGAAATATTTGAATGGTATTTTTGAATTATTTTATTACAAGTAGCTAAGCCAATGCCAGTACCTTCAACTTTTGAATTATTGTCAACTCTTCTAAAAGGTAAGAGAATGTCATCAAATTTTTCTTTTGGTATGCCAATACCATTGTCTTTTATTCTAAATTCAATTTGATTTTTTACTCGTTTTAGTTGAATGTCAATAATGGGATTAACATCATTTCTTCTATATTTTATAGCATTAGAAATGAAATTTTGAAAAAGCAATAAGAAATCAGAAAAGTGACCATGAACTGTTTCATCTTTAATGTTATAATTAATTACGGCCTTTTCTTTATTAATCAATTCATGTAAATTAATTTCAACGGTTTCTAATACTTGTATTAAAGGAATATCAGATTTGCTGATATTATGGTTATCTACTTTTGCAAAATCTAGTAAATCGCTAGTCAATTGATTGAGTTGACTACCAGATTGAATAATATATTTGAGATAATCTTTTTTATAGTTTAATCCTTGATTATCCAAGTCCTTTTCTAATAATTGTGCAAAACTGCTTATAGTTCTTAAAGGAGCTTTTAAATCATGGGATACGATACTTGCAAAATTGAGCAATTGCTCATTAGATTGTTCTAACTTAGATTGATATGCCTTTACTTCCGTTAAATCTTGAGTCAAAACATATGCACCATCAATATTACCATTAAAATGAGAAGGAATATAAGCTACTTTTAAATATCTCTTAGAATTTTTAAAGTTGAATGTTCCTTCAACATGAATTGTCTCTCCTTTAAATACTCTTTCATATAAAGGTTTTAATTTTAGAAAAAGCGTTTCTCCTAAAACTTCTGAAATGTCATTTAGATAAATGTCCTCATTTTTTAAACCTGTCCACTCTTCATAAATATCATTTGAAAAAACATATTGATAATTGGTGTTGATTTTTGCTACAGAACCAGGGAAGATATTAGTGATATGTAATAATTCTTCTTTTTGTCTTTTAATGAGTTCGTTGATCTCTTTGAGGTGATTATTTCTACTTTTTAAATCTAAGGTAATACCCTCAACTTGATGAATTAAATTTTCGGTAGTATTTGTAATGTTGCTTACCTTCTTTCCTTGTTTGTTGATAAGTCCTACCATCAATCTTCTATTTTGAAGATAATGTACCACTTGTTTGCCTAGAATCTTCAAACTTTCTCTTTGAGAATCAGTTAATGTTCTTTTTTCTTGATCAGTAATACAAAAAGCACCTAATTTATTATCATTATCATCGGTTAAAGGAAAACCAGCATAAAACAGAATAGGTTGATCTCCTTGAGTGATTTTAAGAGTAGATGTTCTTGTATCTAATCGTGTATCAGGAATAACCAATAAATCGTCACCTTGAATAGTATATTGACAGATAGTTTCTTCTTTCTTAATAACTTGTAATTGGATGCCATGTTGACTTAAAATATATTGATATTCATTACCAATAATACTGATATAAGCAACAGGAGAATTACAAATATTTGAAGCTAGTAATAGAGTTTGTTCAAAGAAAGGTTCAGGAGAGAAAGTCTCTATGTCAAGTCCATATTCTTTTAAGAGTTCATCTCTATCAATCAGATTTACCATGTTGTTTGTTGTATTTTTATTTGTTGAGTTACTAACAAATTTCTAAAACTATGCCAAATTGTTAATAAGCAAAGCAAAATTAAAATAAAAATGGTGATTTTAAAGGAAACCTTCTTGTATTTAGACGAAAAAATAAATGAAATGTAACAATAGTTACAAAAAATAATTTTATTCTCCAAAGCTTACACTTTCAGCATTTTCCATTACTTTTTCTTTTTCTAAATAAACAGGTCTCAGCCTTTGATTTAAAAAATTGTCAATTTGGTCATCAAAATGAGGATGTCCTTCTACGTGAGAAGAACCTAGAGCATTTGTTGCTTCCATAAAAATATTTCCATCTTTATCCCAGCGGATAAATTGAATAAAACTATCTCCTAAAAATGCTTTCAAATGACCTTTTTTTCCCTTTTCATAATTCATTGCAGCTAAAACGTCTGGCATACCACCTATTGGATAATCTTTATCACCTCTATATAATCTTTGTAGTGTTCCTAAAGGAATATCTACTTTTCCGAAATGCTTTTTCAAATGTTTTTGAGCTTTTTTTACATGTTTTACAATAAATGTTTCGTCGATTACATTTACTCCAGGGAAGCCTCCTGCATTGAATAATTCTTCAGTAATAAAAAATAAACTTAATGAAGCAATTGCAGAGCGGCTATCAACGCTTGCAGTTCTATCCCAAGAACTTAATAATCTTATACTTTCGGTTATTTCAGGGTATTTTAAAGAATCCAAATGGAAAACCATATCTATTCCTTCTATACTACTTGTATATAAAGGAGTATGGTATTTTTGATCATATTTAATTTCTTTAAAATAGTCATAATCAATTTTTTCTTTTGCTTCAAATAAATATTCACATCTAATAGCTCTATTATTATCCTTGGTTTGATAACCAAATGTAGGATTATAATCATTTGGATCTAAATAATTTTCTTTAGCGCTACAGTGAAATGGGGTATTATTTGTATTATAAATATAACCAGAAGATGGGTTCGTCAACTGAGGTAAATCACTGGTAGGAAACATAAAATCATCCCAAATGAGTGAACTCTTATTTCCTGGTAGCACTTTTTGCCAATTATAAGATTTATCTCTGTTTGGAAATTGTCCTAAACTTATTGAATAAATATTTCCTTCTTTATCACCATAAATGACATTTGTTCCTTGGATATATTGTAAATCTATAGCTTTTTTAAACTCACTTAAGTTGCTAGCTTTATTCATTTCATACCATTGTTCGGCTGCTCTTATATCCATGTTTGCTCTAAATCTTATCGCATAAAACCCTTCTTTATTTTTGATTACAATTCCATGTTTACTTTTATAAAACATTTTTTTAATGGGTAACTTTATTGGTCCCAACTTTACCTTGAGTTGAATAGGATATTTTTCTAAGGTTTCCCATTTTCCATCCAGTTCATATTGCATTTTATTATTAGGGTTCATCTTTAATTTATAAACATCAGAATGGTCGGGGTAGTTAATCGTATGACTCCAGCCTAAATGCTGATTGGCTCCTATAAAAAGACACATCCCTCCTGGGAATGTTGCTCCATACATATTGATACCGCTTTCTTCACTTGCAATATGAGCCTCATACCAAGCATAAGTCCCTTCTAAAGGTTGGTGAGAATTGGCACAAAGGTATGTGCCACCATCAATAGTTTTATTTGCATTTGCTGCAAATGCATTAGAACCTGCACTTTGAGGAATTTCGTGGTTGTCCATTGTTTTTCCAAATATTCTAATGATATCAAATTGAATATTGGTTATGATTGCTGTTGCCAGAATATGAGAAGCAATAACATCGTGTTTATTGGCTGGAAAAGTTCCTTTTTTTAAAATTCTATCAGGATGCTTTTGGGCAAAATCATTTATCGCTTGGGTATAGGCTTCTAGCATTTTTTCAAAAGTAGGAGAGTATACCCCTTCTTTGTAATGTTCATGAGCCTTTTCTTGTGCTTGAACGATGTGGGCCAATACATCCATTATTGCACCTTCCTTTCCTTTTACACTAGCGAGTAATCCTCTAGTGGCTAAAAAGTTTTCTTGGATAGATTCAAAATCATCCTCACAAGCTGCCCAAGCTAGACCATAGGTCATAGCAGCATCTGTTTTGGCAAAAATATGTGGAATGCCGTAGGAATCCCTTATTAGAGTAAAATCGGAAGTGATTTGTGAATAGGATACATTATTTATTATTAATAATAATAAAAATAAAGAGGTCAAAAATTTCATAAAAATTGTCTTATAGCTAAATAATTATGCAAAGAAAACTAAAATTTTTATTAAAAAAGTTAAATTTTTATTAATAAAGCGGTCACATTTTGTAACAAATGCATCTATTATCGTTGAAAGGTCATTATTAATTATATAAAATAAATATGAAAAGATAATGACTTAGTTTAAAATCAAATTCTAAAACCACTAAAAGAATCAAACATGACCAAAGGAGAATTTTTTTCAAGATTAAGTGAAAACAGTAGAAGTATTCAAGTTGTTGCTGCTGGATTAACTCAAAACCACGACCAAGCACATCGCCTTTATTTGGATACGGTTTATTTTGCTACCAAAGATTTATCTAACGCTAAGACACATCCTTCATTCAGTTCATGGTTATTGAATGTCATGAAAAATGTATTTATTCATAGAGGAATTATTGCATAAATATTGACAATCAAAAAAATAGGCATAGAATTTGATTTAATATTATAAAATAACGTTTTAATGTTTCATACCGTATTTGGGGCAGTTCTATTAGTGAGGAATTGTCCCAATTTTTTTGTAAATAATCAAACAATAATTAAAATTAATACGTTCATTACTTGTAATTTTATATTTTTGTCGAGAAAAATATAAATTTGGTACAATCATTGGCAAAATGATTTTCAAATAGAAATATATATACTTAGAATAATATAATTAAAAAATAAATGACAAAATTCAAATCTGACGTAGAAGCCATAGATGCATTAGCTCAATCCTATAAAGATCTCAAATCTGAAATTTCAAAGGTAATTATTGGTCAAGAAGAAACAGTTCAATCTGTAATTATTTCTTTATTTGCTAATGGGCATAGTTTGTTAGTAGGTGTACCTGGTTTAGCAAAAACATTATTAGTGAGTACTATTGCAGAAGTATTGGATTTAGACTTTAAAAGAATACAATTTACTCCTGATTTAATGCCTTCGGATATTACTGGTTCTGAAATATTAGATGAAGAAAGACATTTTCAATTCAATAAAGGACCTTTATTTTCTAATATTGTTTTGGCGGATGAAATCAATCGTACTCCACCTAAAACTCAAGCTGCATTACTAGAAGCAATGCAAGAACGTTCGGTTACAGTGAGTGGTACTAGGCATTTGTTGCCGAAACCATTTTTTGTATTAGCTACTCAAAACCCAATAGAACAAGAAGGGACATACCCTCTACCAGAGGCACAGCTTGACCGTTTTATGTTCAATATCAAATTGGATTATCCTACTTATGAAGAAGAATTACAGGTAGTGAAAAACACAACTACTGAAAATAATGTAGAATTGAATCATCAATTGACAGGAGAAGAGATTTTGTTTTTCCAACAATTAATAAGAAAAATACCAATTGCTGATAATGTATTGGAATATGCCGTTGGATTGACTGCAAAAACTCGTCCAGGGTATGAAAGAGCAGCAGCAAAAGTCAATGATTATATTTCTTGGGGAGCAGGTCCGCGTGCTTCACAATATTTAGTATTAGGTGCAAAAGTACATGCGGCTATTAGAGGAAAATATTCTCCTGATATAGAAGATGTTCAAGCTATTGCCAATTATGTACTAAGACATAGAATTGTCAGAAATTATAAAGCAGAAGCAGAAGGAGTGACTGAGGAGCAGATTATTTCAAGCTTATTTTAAATATTCTCCAAATTAAATGAATAATTATAATGACTTTTTTTAATTAATGAAGTCAAAAGAATAGATTACAAGAGTGTAATCATTAATATCTTATTATTAACAATAAATTTTTAAATTACAAGATGGATTTAATGCAATTAATTACGAGTCAATTATCAGGTGGTGTTATGGACCAATTGGCTCAACAAGTGGGTGGAAGTAAAGAGCAAACTCAATCGGCTACTCAAGGGATTTTATCAACATTGATTGGTGCAATGGCTAAAAATACTGCTCAAAAAGATGGAGCTGCTGGATTATTCAATGCATTGGAAAAAGATCATGATGGAAGTCTTTTAGATAATATTGGAGATTTTTTAAACCCAGAAAAACCAAACCCAGTTTCAGAAAGAGCTACTAATGGTATTGGTATTTTAAATCACTTATTAGGTGATAAAGGGGATGCTATTTCTAAGATGATTGGACAACAAAGTGGGTTAAGCCAGCAAAAAACTATGGGTTTAATGTCTACTCTTGCTCCTATTTTAATGGCTACTTTAGGTAAACAAAAGCAACAACAAGGATTTGATGTTGGAAGTTTAGTAGGTTTATTATCTAATAATAAACAAAATATCTCTCAAAATAACCAATTAAGCGGTTTTATGAGATTATTAGATATGGATGGTGATGGTTCAGCGATGGACGATGCTATGGGTATCTTAGGTAAATTATTCGGAAGAAAAAAATAGTTTTAAGTAAAAAAGATAATTCCATTATCTTAATACATAAAAAAGCCTTTTGTCAAAATGATAAAAGGCTTTTTTATTTTAAGTCTAAAAGCTATCTATTCAAATTCATTGGGGACACCTCCTCCTCTATAATTCACTTGAATGGTGTAGCCTCTATGAATAGATTGAACCATTGGTTCCATGATGTTTTTTAATAGTTTTTCAGCTTCTTTTTTAGAACGATTAAAAGCAGATGATTCCATAGCATCACGTCTAAACTCTCTTCTTAATAAATTAAAATTATCATTAAAATCTTCATTGCTGACTTCTCTCATCCAACCCACATCTAATTTATCAACTTTAGGATAGACTTCATGAGATAGGATTTTAGGTTCGGGTAGTGTAACGCTTACAACTCGGTTTTTAGTATCTGTATTAACTTCAAAATACTCATCCAATTTGAAACCTACTTTCATGACAGAAATAGCCGTTATTTCTACTTCAGTTGTCGAAACCTTATAGCCCCATACTTTGGTCGCTTTTTCCTTGGTCAAACCTTTTTTATCTCTTATTTCTATAGTGGCTAATTCTCCAATGACTCTTTCCATTCGCTCTTCTAAGATTCCTTTTGATTTTTTGAAATCCTCTATAACTGCTCTGTCTTCTAAACGCTTGACTAAAGGCTTTAAGCCTTCTTCCATAGCAACCGAACAAGGAGAATATACTTTATTTCCTTTCACACTCAATAGTCCTTTAGGGTTTTTAAGTAAAGAAGTCATTACGTGATTGACTAAAAAACAGGTGTATTTAGCTGAAACTTCATTGAGTACTTCAATTGAAGAAGAAGCGTCGCTATCATACCACCGTTCATACATGGATGAAGAAGTATCTTTAAGAGCGATGATATCGAAGTAATATAAGTCTTTTAGATAATTATGGTGTTTTCTATATTCTTTTTCAACATTTTGCATTAATGAATCAGGTAGATTCATTCTTTTTCCTACATGTAATAGCATATCCATATTCAATTGATAGACCATCTTCCCGAAATCTCTTCTATATAGAGTAGGATTAGACATGATTTTCATGACTTCTTGTTCACTGAGTGTTGACTTAAAGTCAATATCCCTATAATTGATTTGCATGGATTTAGGAATTTTTACTTTTCCTCCTTCTCCCACATCAAAATCATAATCCGTAGGAACTCCATTAGAAAATTTTTTCCAAATTACTACTCCTGCTATTCCAAGTAATAATATTAAGACAACGAATTTTAAAATTGCACGTGTATTACCCATATTCAGTTATCAGTTATCAGTTATCAATTATCAGTTATCAGTTATCAGTT
>JAHDBK010000071.1 GCA_020630455.1 Saprospiraceae bacterium | reverse complement strand
CACCTTCGCTCTAATCTAAAGGTTTGAAATATAGTCAATTGTGGTAAAGTTGTAAAATGAATTATCGGATACGGATACGTATTAGAGGAGGCATTTTTAGAAGGAATAGCGGTGTGCTTTGCTGAAAAAAAGAACAAATTATATTAAAAAAAGCATTACAAACTAAATTGTAATGCTTTTTAAAAAGTTGTTTTAAAACTTTTATTCCTTAACTTCTATCTCAATTCCGTATTTTTCAGAGAATTTTTTTGCTAATGCTTTTTGCTTATTAGAAATATCAATATGTCGACCTTGAATATAAGCATCTTCAACTTTACAAGTACGCATATCTAAAATATCTCCTTCGACCACTGTGAAATTGGCATCTTTCCCTTCTTCTAGTGAACCAGTTTTATCATCAATACCCATTATTTTAGCTGTATTAAGCGTTAAACCTTCGATAGCTTTTTCGTAATCTAAGCCAAAAGCAACTGCTTGTCCTGCTTGGAAGATCAAGTTTCTCTGTTCCCAAGCACCTCCCATACTGAAGGCAAAAGGTACTCCTGCATCAGATAATATTTTAGGCGTTTTATAAGGTTGGTCGATATCGTCATCTTCTCTAACAGGTAAACTTTGTACATTACTCAAAATAATAGAGACATTATGTTCTTTTAAAAAATCTGTGATTTGCCAAGAATCTTTGCCACCTACGATTACAGGAGTGATATCAAATTCTTCCATTAATAAAACAGCTTCCATAATCGCTTTAGCAAAGTTTACTTGAATGTATAGCTTTTTAGAACCATCAAATAATCCTTTCATGGCTTCAAATTTAAGGTTAACTTTTTCTGGTTTTGTCATATCATTATAAGTCTTTGCTTCTTTGATATATTTTCTGATATCATCTAAAGTACTACCATATTCATCATTCTTTTCTATACCACCAGGTTCTGCCCACCAGCCTGTTTGATAAAAAGGAGCAGGCCAATTCAAGTGTAAACCGTTATCTGTAGCATAAGCTGCATCTTCCCAATTCCAAGCATCTAATTGTACGACACTAGATTGTCCAGGGATTCTTCCTCCTTCTGGAACTACTTGAGCCAATAAGATGCCGTTACTTCTTATCGTTGGAGTAACACGAGAATCCGTATTGTAAGATATGATAGAACGAACACTTGGGTTGATTCCTCCTACTTCACGGTTATCTCTTGTAGCTCTAACTGCATCAATTTCTATTAATCCAATTTGAGTGTTTGGAGCAATAAAACCGGGATAAATATCTTTTCCGCTACCGTCAATAACTTTTCCATAAGTGCTTTCGTCCAATTTAACTGTAGTAGCATCATCAATGAGTGTGATTTTACCTTTATCAAAAGCAATTACTCCATTTTCTATGACTTCACCGTTGCCTATGTGTAAAGTAGCATTTTTTATAAGTATGGATTCTTTTTGGGCATCAGCTGGCGTTTGTTGAGCCATCATGATATTTGTCAAGAATAATCCTATAATTCCTATTATTATATTTTTCATAATTATTATTTTAATATTAATATTATTAATGAAATAAACTTATTAATGACCTTCTTCTTCGTGATGGTGGTGAATTTCTTCTCCCATTTCATCATGTACATGGTCACAGTGATAATGATGAATTCTTTTCATTCGAGGAGCTCTAGTTTTGGCACCGCCTTCTTTTTCTCCTAGCATTTTTTGAACTAAGCGATTACGTTCCGCTCTTAATTCATCACGTAATTCTAAGTCTCTATCTTTATCAAATAATAATAATCCGTCAACATAAGTTTGTTCAGCTTTAGAATATATAGAAAGAGGGTTGTCTGACCACAATACCAAATCAGCATCTTTACCTACCTTAATACTTCCCATTTGATCATCTAAATGAAGAAGCTTAGCAGGATTAAGTGTTACTAATTTCCATGCTTCTTCTTCCGTTAAATTTCCATACATAACTGCTTTAGCTGCTTCTTGATTCAATCTGCGAGACATTTCTGCGTCATCAGAGTTGATGGCTGTTACTACACCCATTTTGGTAAGAATTGCTGCATTATAAGGAATGGCATCAATTACTTCATATTTGTAAGCCCACCAATCAGAGAAGGTAGAACCACCAGCACCGTGGTCTTTCATCTTGTCGGCTACTTTGTATCCTTCTAAAATGTGAGTAAATGTGTTTAAAGTGAATCCATGTCTATCAGCTACTTTCATCAACATATTGATTTCACTTTGAACATAAGAGTGACAAGTGATGAAGCGTTTTTTCTCTAATATTTGTAGCAATGTTTCCATTTCTAAATCTACTCTATATGGTTTTCCACTTCTTTTAAGTTGACCATATTCTTTAGCACGGGTAAAGTGATCGTCATATACTTCTTCTACACCCATACGAGTTTGAGGGAAACGAGTGGTATTATAATCACCCCAGTTTGATTGTTTTACGTTTTCACCTAATGCAAATTTGATGAAAGGAGTCGCATCATCAATCTTCATTTCTTCAGGAGTGAAGCCCCATTTCATTTTAATGATTCCTGATTGACCACCAATTGGATTTGCAGAACCGTGTAATAATTGAGCAGCAGTTACTCCACCAGAAAGGTTTCTGTAAATATTAACATCTTCAGAATTGACAACATCTCCAATACTTACTTCAGCAGAAGAATATTGAGTTCCTTCATTTACCCCTCTACTAATGGCAATATGAGAATGTTCATCAATAATACCGCAAGTCAGGTGTTTGCCAGTTCCATCTATTGTTTTATCTGCACTTACACTTAAGTTTTTTCCAATCTGTTTAATTTTACCATTGCTGATTAATACATCCGTATTTTCCATAATACCATCAGCTTCATTAGTCCAAACGGTTGTATTTTTAATTAAAACGGTTTGAGCTTTAGGCGTTTCTTCCCATCCATAAGGCAAGAAAGGGTAGGTAATCGTTCCTAATTCCATTCCTTGTTCAGCTTCTTCTTTTTCCTCTTTTTTGTCTTCTTTTTTATCTTCCTTCTTTTCTAATGCTTCTCTTGTCGGACTTATAGCCCAATCAATCCATTCTCCTTTAGCATTTTGACCTTGACCAGAAGCTTTAGTTTTAGAAGCAGTACCGCTCAATCTAATCAATTGTTCATCTTCAGTATAAGTCAAGCTAATAATGTGTTGACTATAAGAATATTTCACTTTAATTTCAGTAGAATCATTTTCATGAATAGTAAAAGAAGGTTTATCATCTTTTACCCTTACATGTAATTTGTATGATTTTTTACCTACTTTTAATCTATAAACGCCTTCGCCGATTGGAGCTTCTTCGTCAAATGTTTTTAAAACAAAGCCTTGAGCACCTACCCAGTTTTGATAAATTTTAGCATCATCTTCAAAGATAGGTTTATCGGTTACAATAAAATGAGCCAATTTACCTCTTTCAAGAGTGCCTACTTCTCTATCTATACCAATCATTTTTGCTGGATTAGTAGTTAATGCAGCAAGGGCTTGTTCTTCAGTCAAACCATATTCGATAGCTGTTTTAATATTTTTAAGAAAACTAGCTTTACTTTTTAGTCCATTACTAGTAAATGCAAAAGTGATATTTGCCTTTGCTAAAGCAGCAGGGTTAGTAGGAGCTAATTCCCAATGTTTCATATCATCTAGGGCAATATTCATAGCGTCAAATGGATCAGATACATCATAAGGTTCGGGGAAATCAACTGGAATGATTAAAGAGCTACCTGTTTTTTTGATAGCATCTATTCTCATATATTCATCTCCATTCCCTTTGTAAATATATTTTACATTGAACTCCTTAGCAATTTTATCTGCTCTGAAAATATCTAATCTATCTCTTACTGCAAAGATTTGAGGAAGAGATTGTAATTCATTCCAAGCTTCAAGGGATATATTATATTCTTCATCTTTTTGACTAGCATACCATTTAGCATCATAATATGTTTGTCTTAATAAAGCAATACCTCCCATTAATGAACTCGGATAGTTTTGAGTAGAAGTTCCTTTTCTGAAAGATAAATTATGAGATGCTTTATCTTTTATAAATAACAAATTTTCTTTATCATTTCCTAATGTAACAACAGAAGATGATCCTCTTGAAATTCCATCAAATTGATGTGTAAGGACTGTCCCAAAACCCACTTTTCTCATTTCTTTAGCAGATTTCTCGTTGGCAGTAAAAATTTCATGAGCATTAAACTCAGGACGAATAGCTTCATTCCAATGATAAGCTCCTTTTTTATTACTCAATGTTTGAGGAAAGCGTCCTCTTTCTTTGATTGGTTGAGGTTCAGGCATGCCATAATTAGAATGTAATTCAATGAAAGAAGGATAGATGTGCTTACCCTCCATTTCATATACAACTGCTCCTTTAGGGACACTTATTCCCGCTCCAACATTCTCTATTTTTCCTTCTTTAATAACTAAAGTGGCATTCTCAATAGTTTGTTGAGGACTTACATGAACAGTAACACCTGTAAAGGCGAAATATTCTTCTCTATGGTCATATACTCCATTTTGTGGATAAGTTTCTTGTGCTACAATGCTTAATCCACAACACATTGTAAGTAGAAAAATGAGTATTCTTTTCATAAGGTAGATATTATTGATTTATATAATGTTACAAAAATATTAAAAATCATTTGATATTTTACTTATTAAGCAACTTTCTGATTGAAAAATAGACTATTCTATTAGGCAATATTCATTAAAACTTGATAAAATCTATTTCAAAAAACCAATTCCTGCTTAATTAAACTTTCAATTTTTTCAATAATTTCTTTAAATTTTGAAAATTTATTCCAAAATAGTTGTATATATAACTACTTGTTATTATCTTTACAGAAATTATTGAAAATTCATAAAAAACTAAAAAGAGTCAGGTTTTTTATCAATTTATCAAGTAATTATGACAAAGTGTCTAATAATTTAATATAAAAGTGACGAAAAGTCTTCATTTTAGTTTGGGTACGTTATTTGACAAATAGTTGTATATACATCTAAAATGAAAATAATAAGTAAGAATAGTTGCAGATAGAATTAAATTTTTAATGTTTTTTGTAATAAGACTTTACTTTTTGCGTTAAATATTATATATTTGTTTTTATTTAGACTAATTAAAAATAAGAAAAAATCAACATTTTTTAACACCGATAAATTTAACTATTATGATTGACATAAGTAAGCAATTAATTGAGTCAAGAAGTGCTTTAGAAGCATTTGCTAACTCGTTAACGAAGAACGTTGATGACGCTGCTGATTTGTTCCAAGAAACATCATACAAAATAATTAATAATAGCGATAAGTATAACGTAGGTACTAATTTTAAAGCCTGGAGTTATACGATTATGCGTAATATATTTATTAATAATTATAGAAAGAAAAAGAGGAGAAATCTATTAGTAGATAGTACGGATAATAATTATTATTTAAATACTAATCAAACGGGCATTTCTAATGCTGGAGAATCAAAAATGGCATTTGAGGAAATGATGAAATTGGTTAATTCATTGTCTGATGATTTCAAAGTTCCTTTTATGATGCGTTATGAAGGCTATAAATATGATGAGATTGCAGATGAATTAGGCTTGCCTTTGGGAACTATTAAAAGTAGGATTCATTTTGCTCGTAAGAAATTAAAAGAAATGATTGAAGTGAATATCAAATAAAGTATTAATACTTCTGAAAAATTATCACAATTTTATTCTTATAAAATTAATGGAAACGACTGTAAGCATTTATTTGTTTGCAGTCGTTTTTTGTATTCCTATTTTATGAATAGGGATGTTTTCCCAACTATCAGGAAGTGGTAACCAAGTATCAATTGGAATGAATTGATTATCTCCCATTTTTTCTGTCCAAGAATAAGGGAAATTAGATACAAATCGATTGTTTTCTAGAATTATAAATTCTTTTCCTTTTCCAAATAACAGCTTTAAATCACAAAAAATATTTTTTTCAATAAGATTATTCTTTGGTTTTTCGGGATGGTTTTCCCAAAAGTTTTTTAATGAAGGGTAGGTTTTAGTATATATATCACTTTGATAATTGACTTCATTGAGTTTTTGGTGGAATACACCTCCATCATCTAAAAGTGAAGAAAACCAATTTTCTAAACGATTATCTATAAAAATACCACAATTGCCATGTATTATTAAATTATTAAATAAATGATTGTCACTACCTCCTCCAATAAAAACAGCTATTCTACCAGCGTCTAATAAAATGTTACCATTAATAGTAATATCAGAAATAGCATCATCTAAATAAATTCCTACTGTTTCAAAATGGTTTGGGATGTGATGTATATAGTTATATCTTATTATAGTACCTCTTGCACTAGGGTTTCTTCCTTGGTAAATGCTTCCCATATCATGTACCATTAGGCATGTTTGGTAAATATTATTGTATTCTAACAAATGATTATTCCCTTTTATATAAATGGCCATCATATTTGCATCGTGAATCTTACAATGTCTTATTTTGTTGCCTACTCCAAGAATGTTTATAGCTCCTTGATATCCTTTGTTAATTTTAGTAATATGGTGAATGTGACAATTTTCAACCATATTATTTCCTTCATTTAGTGATTTTCTATAACCTCCACTTAGTACAATTCCTGTAGCTCCTATATCATATATTTCACAGTTTTTAATAATATTATTAAAACCTCCTTTAGTTTGGATATCAATGTCTTCAGAAAGGTATTTTTCTTCAAAAAGGTGATGGTGTTTATTTGCCGAACCACTACCAAAAAATACTCCTATATTTCCTATTTGATATATTTGACAATTATCAATAGTGCAATTTTGAGTATTGAATAAATGGATACCTATATTTCGTGTATTTGAAAAATGGATATCCTTGATTTTAATATTTGAAGACCCATCTAATTGACACAGAATATTATCTGAATTATTAATTTTTATATTATTAAAAGAATGATTATAATAAAAAAACAAAATACTTTTATCTCCTTGTTTATAAATGATATATTCAAAATTTTCATCTAATGCCCAAGTGGTATTTAAAATCCTAAAACGTTGCCAAGGTTTTCCGTTTGCTGCCCCATAAGTTAGTTTTGAATGAATAGTAAGTTTTTTCATTTTATCATCATATTGATGAACGGGTACTGTTTCTATTGACCAACCTTTATTAAAACAACCTTCTACAAACGCATTATCCATTTGATTACTAGGTAGCTTGTCAATTATTGTCCATTCATATTGTTCTTTTACTTTATTGAATAGAAATACGGAGTCAATTAAAATCATCGAATGGTTAGGGTATTGAGCAATTTGAGCTAAAGTATCATTTATGATGAGTTGATTCCAAGCCAGTTGCATTTTTTTGCCGAATCCAATATTTTCAAGATTAGTATTTTGGTCTAGTTCAAAATAGTGAATAAATTGTTGCTTATTGGTATCGAATAAATGTTCAAAAGGGCTGTTTATTACCGATTTTATTTTGTTTTTTGGGATATGTTTAGCTCCAGATATTTTGACTTCTTCATTAGGATAAGCACTCAAGGTAATTAAACTATCTTCTTTTTCGAATTGTATCGTTTCATCAATAATGTATTCTCCTTCTCTCAGATAAATAGTAAAGTGTTCTTTGTTCCCTTTTTTTCTTTCTTTTCTTATTTTTTTAATTGTATTATTAATATCTAAGAGAGAAGATTCTATAGTACCTTTATTGTTGTTATTTCCATTTATGTCAATATAAAAACTATTTTGAGCAGATGTACTATATGAAAATATAATACAAATTAGAAGAATGTTTATGTGCTTCATGTTATATTTTAAATAGCAAAGATAAAGAGTATTCTTTATCTTTGCTATTATTTTTATTTTTTAATAATCTTAAAAGATTTTAATAATTGATTATTAATATCGAGTAGATTTAAAACATATTTTCCTTTGGGCAAATGGTTTAATGATAAGGTGTTTTCTAAATTATTAAAAGACTGAATTTGTTTTCCATCTATTGAATAAATAATTGCTTTTTCATTATTATGAATACCAATAATATGAATTTCATTATTAAAAATAGTTGGAAAGACTTGTATTTCTTGGGATGCTAATTCAACACTAATTATGTCACTATAATCTTTAGTATCATCAAAATCAACTTGAAGAAGTCTATAATAAGAAATTCCTGGAAAAGCTTGATTATCTATAAAGTTATATTCTGTAGTTTCAATAATATTTCCTTGACCTTTTACCGTTCCTATCGTTTCAAAATTCCTTCCATCTTTACTTTTTTGAATTTCAAAATGACTATTATTGATTTCTGTTTCTGTAGCCCAGTATAAAGAAATTTCTTTATTATTTAAAGGTTTTGCTGTGAAGTATAATAATTCTACAGGAAGTGGGTTAGGAATGCCTCCACCGAATCCAAAATCAGAGAATGTAGATAAACCATCTCTTGATAATATAGGGTGAGCAATTGTCCCTGTTGTAGCGAGGTGATTGCCTGGAGCCGTCCAGTCATTTGCTGGTACAGGTCTTTTAACAATAGTTAATAAATTTAAATCAGTAATTCCTCCTAGTCCTTCTCCGTGTAGGGTACTTTCATAAGAACCACCTGAAATTCCATTATTATCAATTTGCCAATAGCCTTGCTCACTGGTTTCTTCTACATCAAAACCACATCCACCACAATTAGCCATAGGAATGGTCAGACCTTGTATCCCCATTGGAGTATAAATAAATTGAGTAGTAAGATGTCCACCAACAGATGGAGCTACGCCATATTCTATAAATGCAAAACGATTTTGATTGCTTGGAGTTCCTATTGGGAATAAAGCAGTTGCTATACCAGAGGTTGTTGTTGTATTAAAATATCGTCTCATAATGCCTACTACAAATCCATCACTATGCATTAAAGTACCTGGATTAGCAGTCGTTTCTCCTAAAATGAGCATATTAGAATGAGTAATGCAGTTTCCTGCAATCATATTCAAGGCTGTTTTTACTTGTAAATCACTATTAAGGCTTAGGTTTTCAGCACTTTTATTAAAATGAACTAAGTGTAAATCACAAGTGCCATTATTCGTAAAGGTTTGAGCATTAGATCCCGAGAATACTAAAGTAGCACTACCATTTAATGAAGTATCATCTGCTGTTTGAAATGTTCCACCAAGAACATCTATATTTCCTTCAACATTTACAACCGTACTTACACTTGTTCCAGAGTTCAATTCTCTTAGTGAAACCGTACCATTGGTATTTAAATTTCCTTTGACATGAATAGTCTGAGTACTTGAGCCCCCTCCAAATTGAGTACCAAATGAAAAAACACCAGAGTTGATATTGATATTCCCTCCAAAAGTGATTTCTGGTCCATTGGCATTTCCACTGACTAAAATGGGCTGTGTAGCTGAAGCATTAGAAACAGTTAAATCGTTTTGAATAATATTAACGCTAGTATTTCCTCCAAACAAAGTGAAGTTATTAGTAGGATTGACATCAATTATTACATTCCCAAAATAATAACCTTGCCCACTTGTATTTTGAGAAATAGTATAAGTAGCATTCAAGTCTAATAATCTTCTATTTAAATTGGACGAAGTCCAATCATATTCTAAGATTTCAAAAATACTTCCCTCTTGAAAATCTTCTGTTCCTCCATAGATTGGATGGTTTAAACTAACGGTGTTTTGATTGATAGATATTTTTCCTCCACTTTCAACAATTAAGGAAGCTCCAGAAGGAATTTGAATATCACCAGAAATATTTAATAGTCCTCCATCAAGTACTGTAATAAATTTACCACTTGCGATAAAATTAACTGGAGAACCATTGTCGTCAACAATATTTAAGATACCGCCACTTTTGATAATAAAGTCAGAATTATAAGTATTCGTACTACTTCCTCCTCCATTTGTTTCATGTTCAATAATAATTCTTCCAGGACTACAAGCACAATTTTGAGGGGCTAAAGATTCCGCTGTCCATGTAGAACCATCAAAACTTTCCCAATTTGCAGTGCCATTAAAACTTAATCCAGTAGCTACTTTGGTTCTCCAATCTCCACTCAAATAAGTAAAAGGTGGAACCTCATCGTCTTCAATTATTAGATTAAAACTACTTGTTCCTCCTAAGATACAACCAGAAGTATTTCCTAATGAAAAAGATAATGTTCTATTACCATCTATAAGTGCATTATCATTTATAGTGACTATAGCCGTTTGCGTTTCAGTTCCTGTAAAAGATAAAGTAGTTGGGGAGGTAAAACTATAATCACTAGGAGGAGCTGTTCCTCCGCTTACACTGATGTCAACCGAATAATTAGCTGTACCACTACAGTCACTTCCATCTACTTGAATGGTATAACTGACTCCGTTTTCTGAAACAGTAGCTCCATTTACTTGGAAACTAACCGTAGGAGTAGATGATGCAATGTTTAAAACTAATGTTTCATTATCTGTTCCTGCTCCATTTGTAGCTGAAATATTAATATTAAAAGTACCTGTAACACTAGGTGTACCTGATATTTCACCAGTACTTGTATTAATACTTAATCCACTAGGTAAACCACTTGCATTATATGAAGTAGGAGAATTACTAGCTGTAATGAAATAAGAATAAGCAGTATTACAAGTTGCATTATCACTTAATGATGAATTGATAACAGGTGGAGATGATGTAAATTGGCTAATGGTCATATCATCAATCAATAGATGTCCTGATTGATTATCATTTAAGATTCTAATTTTTACATCTGAATTTCCATCATTTACATCGAATGAATAGAAATTATATGAAGAAGGGGCATCTCCATAGGTATGTGTATTGATAGTCGTAAAAGCACCGCCACTAACGGATTTCTGTAATTGAAATTGATTTCCTGCGGCTCCACTTCTACAATGATAATAAAATGAAACAGTACCAACTGTATTTAAGGAAGCAGTTGTGGCATGGGCTCCATTGGTATCGTCATTTATAGTTAATGCCTTAGAGCCACTATTGAAGATAGGGCCTAGAGTGAAATTCCCAGCACTAAGAGCTGTCCAAGAACCACTTTCGACTAGGGTGAAAGAGGTATAATAAGAACTTGCACAGTTACTCGTACAATCTTCAAAATCTTCTACAAAGTGATTTTGAGCTTGGATGTTAATACTAATTATAAAAAGGAGGGTAGTTAAAAAAAAGCGATTCAGTGTAGTCATTGTTTTAATTAATGTTGTTATTTTTAATAATACAAAATTACGCAATTAAAGGGGGAAGTTTATATTAAAATTTAAGAATTAACTTAAAATTTATATAAATTAAATTG